>NZ_VOXY01000014.1:0-59480 GCF_013420525.1 Acinetobacter sp. YH01003
GGATGTGTCATTGCTTTTGTGCAATCGAATCCTTTTGATTCAAAGGTTCCCTATTACAGTAAATCGTTGGCTTTTGAGTTTCCTGAACCGACGGATTGTGTTTTGGATCTGATTAAAACAGCTATGCGACTGCTGGAACACATTTATAAATCTGACGTGAAATATAAAAAGTGTGGTGTAATTCTGACGGATTTAATTGCTAAGCAGCGCTTTACTCCTGATCTGCTGACCGACCATAGCCAGCGTGAAAATAATGAAAACCTCATGCAAACTTTAGAAGCGCTACAGGCTCGATATGGGAAAACTAAATTAGCTGTTGGCAGCTGCTACTTACCACAACGAAAGTGGTCGATGAACCGTACTCATTTGACCCAGAACTATTTCAGCTGGCAAGGATTACTAAAAATTGGTAATTAAATAAAAAAACTAAAAAAAATAAGGGAGCCGAAGCTCCCATTTATTCTCGACTCGCAAGCTTGGCCTCAATCCACTGATTGATTTCCCAAGCTGACCAGCCAATACGATTTTGTGTAATTTTCACTTTCTTTGGAAAAGTTGGGTCATAATACGGTGAGTTTTCATCCATCATTTCATAGATGGTTGATCGACACACACCAATTAACTCCACAACTTGTTTTAAGATAATCAATTGATTCATTTGAAAGGTTTGTCCAACAAATGCATTCATGACATGTTCTCCTAAGATTATTTAAGCGAGCTGTAGGACGCTCCGTAAAAATAATTCGAGGGCGTCCTAACAGATCTAATTCACTGCCTGCACACTCTGCTTCAAACCTTGCTGAATCTCCTGCACATAACCCAATTGCGCTGAATGCTCTGTATCCACAGCACTGTCATTGTGTGGATAAAACTCTTCCAATAATTCCAACCCCTCCTCTGCATGCACCTCAAACTTGGCATTGGCAAAACCTTGCCGTGCAATCTGATCCAATGCCGCCTGATCAAACCCCACCTGCTTACCTTGTTGGTCAATCTCCTTGGCCGTCTGAATCGCTGTTTGCAAATCCACTCCCTCACGTAAAGTTAAATCCACGTAATACACGGGCTGACGATAGCTTTGGGTGGTACTTTTCCCACGCAACGTGAGCTGCAACGGCAAACACGACAACAAACCACCTGATGCCGCATGGTAGTAATTCAAACGTGCTGCCAAAGTGCGAATGCTGTTAAAGCCTGTAGTTCTGAAAATAAATGTTCCAAACTCATCGGCTTCGCCTAAATTGACATGCAGGCGTCCATAAGGCTTGCATTGCCCACCTTGTCCAAGCGGACATAAGTCGGGTGATGGACAAGGATGCTGTTCTACACCTTGTGATGTCATGCGTTGGCAAGTCTGACCATTCCCCACACAAATCGGGCGACCTGTCTGTCGGTCAAATAAACTGTATTCAGCTCGAAGATTGAGTTCTGGATCATTAAAGATCATCCGCACAGGAATGCTACGCAGTTTTTGGCTGGGTGCCTGGCTACGCAATTGCTCATCTAAGGGATGTTTGACCCAACCGTCCTTGCCCTGTATTTGACTGGTAATGGTGAACTGATCGTCTTTCTCTGGCAGACGCTTGCCATTTTTTTCTACTACACGACCAATACTGATCCGTCCCAAGATGGGTGGTGTGATTGCTAGACCTTTAATCATGTTGAAATTCCTCTCGTATAGATGTTGATGTTTAGATGTGTTGCACTGTTTGCTTAAAATCAAACTGGCATAAAAAATCCCATGCAGGGCTGCACGGGATTTCAGGTTTCTTCTTGCTGAGTGTTTGGCTCTAGGCTTTTAGCTAATCGTGATATAGGTTGAAACGACGACTGCCTGCTTTCTGCAATGGGTACTGTTGAATGAGTTCAGGTTGGTGCTGAAGTAAGGACTTGGTGTCTAGGCTGATACTGTCCTTGCTTTTCTTCCATGTCACCGAACCTTGCTGAAATACAGCACGTTCATGTTCCTGCATCAGTGCCTGAACACGATGTTTGAGTAGGTCAAACTGACTTTGGTGTTGTTCAATATGCTTCTTTTCTTCAATCAACTGATCAAACAGTTCATTAGCAAGTTCGACCTCCGTTAAATCAACACAGCTCAGAGGGGTATGTTCAGGATAGAGTTGCTGTAATGCTTTAGCTGCCGATTCACTGGCATCCACTGCTGGCGGAACGTCATTTTCTACACATTCCCAAAACAGCCGTTCTGCCTGAATGATTTGTTCAATCAAGGCTTCGTTACGACTGACTTTGTAGATTTTGGTTTCCTGTCCACACAGCAACACACAAATATGTGCCGCTTGCTTACCTGTCACCGCCAGTTGATGTTGTACCTGACACAACACGTATAACGGCACACCTTCTCGCCACAGTTTGGCGCCATATTCCCCTGCAGTTTTACATTCCAGTATTTGCACGTCTTCATTGCCCACCACGGCATAATCCAAGTTTGCCAACATAAAGGCTTTGTCAGGATCAGGATGCTGCAGTACCGCATTTACCCGACGGACTTTATGGTTGGTGTGCATGCTGTAATATTCTGCGACCAAGGGTTCTAACTGCTTGCCCCAATATAAAGGCGCATGTCCTGAGCTTTCATCTTCTATATTTTGCTGTACCCGGCCTGTTTTAATCATCCACAGTTCTAGCATCGACATATAAGGATTCAAGCCACAGGCGGCTGCGGCATCACTGCTGCCAATTCCCTGTTTACGCACTTCAAGCCATGCCTGATAGTCCAGCTGTTTGGTGTTGATCAGACGTCTGGCATTTAAGCTACGTTTTGAAGGGCCTTGTGGTGGATGTAGCTGTCCTGAATCAGCGACAGCAGTTGAATTAGTTGTGATTAAAGTGGTGGGATTTACTGTTGGTATTGTGGTTATGTTTTGGTTCATGTGCTGTTCCTCATCTGAATAGGTTCTAAAAAAACGGCATAAAAAAAGCCACATCCGAAGATGTGGCAAAGAGGGATCGTTAATTAGGAGGACACTTGATCGTACGGATCACATGCCCTGATGATAAAATCTCAAGATTAAATCAAGCTTAAACAGCCAAGTGTAAAGCTTGTTCCAATCCACGTTGTTTCAATGCTGCGCCTGCACCAAACCAAGCAGAGTCAAGACGATGATCGGTACTCATCGCTCGACGTTCGTGATCCACAAATTCTGTGATCGCACAAAGCAGTCCATAAGCGGTGTCTTTGGCTGAAGATAAGTCTGCTCCACGTCCCTGCCCATTAAACATATTCATAACTTTGGTAATGGCTCGTCCATTCGGTTCAGTTTTATTGGGCTGTGGATTGGCTTGAGATGCAACATTGCGGTAGTACTGAATAATGTTATCATCCTGTTCCATCGCACTTAGGCTATTGTTGTTAAATACCGCATCAAAATAAGCTGCTGCTTCTTTCTGGGTGACTTTACGTTGGGTCAGTTGTTTCATTTCATACATGTGGTCGTACCACGACTTGACTGAAATACCGAGCTGATCTTTCACCTTGTCGGCATCGAACTTGGTACTGTGCGGTACTTTGACCACGCCTGCATTGGAACTCTGCCCACGCAAGGCAATCGCTAAAGTGTTGTTACACACCACACGGATATTGGTGAATTGTGCAGTGGTGGCTAAAGTGCCATCACAAGCCGTTGCCAGTAGAATATAGCCATTACTGACATCCCCACCTTTCAATTCTGCGGTTTGTCCTGTACGTGCCAAGGCCCAGAACTTCTTCCCACCTTTTAAGACACCTGCTGTTTCCAGTTCAAAGCCTGATTGCTCTGTCAGATCACGATAGAATTCCAGAATCTCCATCGGTTGGACTTCCTGATAACGCTGACTGACCACCGATAAAGGTGCATGGGTATCTGAACGATACAGTACCCGTTGTTCTTCATAAGGCATGATGATGCTTTGCCCACGTGAGTTTTGAGCCATGTAGCTGACATTGGAGGACTCAATGCGCCAGTCCATACCTGCCTGCTTAGCCCAGACTTCAATCGGTTGGTTTTGGCTGAGTTGATTGCCCAGACCATGCCAAGGGGTTTGTCCTACAAATGCCATTTGTTCAATTTGATGTGCCATCTTGATATTCCTTAATCTGTTTTAATCTGAATTCAGGCTGCAACACTGACAAAACTGTTCTGACAGTCGTTGCAAAGGTAGCGGTGATTTAAGGACTGGTATTTACTCAGGATTTGCTGATTGACCAGCATTAATCCACCACCGACCACCACACCAATTAATCCACCCACAATTGGGGGAATGTCGAGCTGTCTGGAAAGCTTAACGCCCAATGCTGCCATTGCTGCAGGTGACATCGCCTCCAGTAAAACTTCGAGTTGTCCCAAGCCTGCCTGCTGTGGGCTAAGGGTTACTAAGTTGTCTGAGTGACAAAATGGACAGGTGATTTGTGTCATCGGCTGACCTCCTAAAATTACGGCATAAAAAAACCGCACCTTTAAAAGGTACGGTCAAGAATGTTAAGCATTGTCTCATGTGTTTCAAACGCTAGAATTTATAGCTGCCAAAGCCTTTATCGGTTTCCACATCCACCTGAATCACATCCTGATAGTCGCAGTTCTTTAATTCAAGACGGACAAACTGTCCCATGGATAAGCGGATTGGAAATTGTGTGCTTTGATTATGGCGGCCTCCGTAACGGCAGCCACCGTTGTTGATCTCGACATTTTGAATGCTGATGTCTTCTGCTGCAGTTGAGCGCACCCGAATAACCGTCGTAAGCTGATCGCCTGACCACCAGTTACTGGTATCTTCTTCTAAAAGCTCAATATTCAGTGCATCGGAAGGCAGGCCACCGCAGCCTGTGAGTCCAAGACCCAGCGTAGCCAACACCACGGCAAAACACATAGATTGTTTAAACTTTGTTTTCATCAGTTTTTTCCCTCAGTGAAAAATAAAAAGACACACAGCAGTGCGAGACTGCCGTTGCTGTGTCGTTGTTTCTGCTTATGCTTCACTGAGGTAATATGTATTTGATTTATTTTTATTCTGAGTCATTCAGCATGGCTAAGAGGAAGCAAAAGAGCGAACCCTGCACCTCTGAGTCTATGCCCCTTACTTATTCAATTTTTTTAATCACATTCTTGCTTTTGAACCCAATGCGACTTTCTCACAATTTTTTAACTATTATTGTAATGCTACATCTGTAAGATGCTTATAAGTTCCTGCTTCTCACTTTTTTAGATAAGTAGACTATTAATGTCCATGAGTTATAAAACCCAAAAATCCCATTATTAAATACATCTGATGTCCATTTAGCTCTTAAACGACTTAAAAAAGGCTAAAATAGTCAAATGATTTATGTGGGCTACAATGTGGGACAAACTCAAGGGCATAAAAAAAACCCTTGTAAAAACAAGGGCTTATTTAAATATTTGGCGGAAGCGGTGAGATTCGAACTCACGGAGGACTCGCGCCCTCGTCGGTTTTCAAGACCGGTGCATTAAACCGCTCTGCCACGCTTCCATGTGGGCCATGATACGAAGCTTTTGATTTGATGACAAGTAAAAAATACCACTCAAGCACTCAAGTGAATATTGTTTCACCAAATCAGCGCTAAAGTTCATCAAAACAACAGCATAGCCACCTCACTTTTTAAAGTTTAGCAGCCAATTCAGCCCCTTCACGAATCGCACGTTTTGCATCTAACTCTGCAGCAAGCTTTGCACCACCAATAATATGATAGTTAGCCAAAGTATTTTCATCTGCCGCAGGCATTAAATCTTTAACCGACTCCTGCCCTGCACAGACTACAATGCTATCTACACGTAACAATTGGTCTTGACCTGCCATTTCAATCCACAAGCCTTCATTGCTGATGGCTTTATATTGCACACCACGTAGCATACGCACCGCATGTTTTTTCAACTGTGCACGATGTACCCATCCTGAAGTTTTACCCAAACCTGCACCTAAAGCTGTCGTCTTACGTTGCAATAAATAAATTTCACGGACTGGGGGATGAACTTCTGGAGCAAGCATACCACCTTCAGTCACATAGTTAGGATTCGGATCGACTCCCCACTCACGCTGCCAATCTGCCAAAGGCTGCGGTTGTGGCTGATGTTCAGGTTTCAGTAAAAACTCCGACACATCAAAACCGATACCGCCTGCACCAATCACAGCGACTTTTTGTCCAACAGGTGCACCACGTAATACTTCTGCATAAGACAATACTTGCGGTGCATCGCTGCCTTCAATTTTTAAAGCACGTGGTACTACACCTGTTGCAATGACCACTTCATCAAAACCTTCACGTTCGAGTTGCTCGCGGTTAACTTTGGTATTTAAACGCAAATCGACCCCAGTTTTTTCAATTTGCACTTTAAAGTAGCGAATGGTTTCGTGAAATTCTTCTTTGCCCGGCACGACTTTTGCCAAGTTGAATTGACCGCCCACTTCGTTGCTGGCTTCAAATAAAGTCACATGGTGACCACGACTAGCAGCAACTGTAGCAGCAGACATTCCCGCAACACCACCACCGACAACTGCAATACGCTTCGGTTGCTTGGTTTTTTCATAGACCAATTCAGTTTCATAGGCTGCACGCGGATTGACCAAACAAGTCGCACGCTGATTTTTAAAGGTATGATCTAAACACGCTTGGTTACAGGCAATACAGGTGTTAATTTCATTGACACGATTGGTCGCAGTTTTATTGACCCAAAACGCATCTGCCAACAATGGTCGTGCCATTTGAATCATATCAGCTTTACCCGCTGCCAATATTTCTTCTGCAGTATCAGGCATATTAATACGGTTGGATGCAATTACAGGAATCTCAACGTATTTTTTCACTTCTGCGGTGTAATCAACAAAAGCTGCGCGTGGCACAGAAGTCACGATGGTTGGAATGCGCGCTTCATGCCAGCCAATCCCTGTATTGAGCAAGTTCACACCCGCATGCTCTAAGGCTTTGGCAACGGTAATCACTTCGTGCATGGTATTGCCATCGTGGACTAAATCCAGCATCGACAAGCGGAAGCAGATAATAAATTTTTCACCCACTTCGGCGCGAATGGCTTTGACTACTTCTAAAGCAAAACGCATACGGTTTTCAATCGTACCGCCCCATTGGTCTTCACGCTGATTCACATGACGGCTTAAAAACTGATTCAGTAAATAGCCTTCCGAACCCATAATTTCGACACCATCGTAGCCTGCCATTTTGGCTAAACTAGCTGTTTTCGCATAATCTTCAATGGTATTTAAAATTTGTCTTTCACTCATTTTACGTGGTTTAAATGGTGAAATTGGAGATTTAATCGGACTTGCAGACACCACAAATGGTTGATAACCATAGCGTCCTGAATGCAGAATTTGCATTAAAATTTTCGCACCATGCTTATGTACGGCATGTGTCACTAATCGATGTGGTGCAACATCGCCCAATGTATTCATAGTACCGCCCGCAGGCAATAACCAGCCTTGACGGTTAGGTGAAATACCACCTGTAATAATTAAACCCACGCCACCTTTGGCACGTTCGCCAAAATAAGCAGCCAGTTTTGGATAATTATAAAAACGATCTTCCAAACCCGTGTGCATTGAACCCATCACGACACGGTTTTTAATGGTGGTAAATCCTAAATGTAATGGTTTTAGAATATTTGCATAGCGAGTTGTCATGATGAGTCCTTATATAATGAGCTTTGCAACTTGTTGCATGAATACTTTAACCGATTTTTATAAACTGTTTATGACTCTAAAGTTCGACTGTGTGGCGCAAACGTCAATTTATAGGGTCTGTTGACACTTCTTCTATGTTTGCGACGACGCTTATTTTTTAGCTGATATAAGGCATGAGGCAGGAAATTTAGTCATTCTAAATGACTGACTCATAACGCAATAGCAGCAAAAAATATGCTTGTCCCCTTGCGCAGCAAACAAAGCAGTGCTTTGTTCTTGCTCATGTGGCTAAAACTTTCTCAGATTGCGTTATGAAACTTGGCAATAGACCCTAACTATTCTTGATATAAACTTGATATAAAACCGCCCAAAAGTAAAAGTGATTTTATTCTGCACCATCCCAATTGCAGGTTTTGATCTTCAACATCTATACCAAGTTTGCCATTTCTAAATGAAAATTTAAGCCTGAACCTGATTTTTTTATCAAATGCGCTTTTTTAACGAAAACAAGCATTTTAAAGAGTGCTATAATTTGCAGTTTAGAATTCTCCTTGGCCACCAAATGTGGTGCCTATTTTAAAAAAGTTAGGACTAGCAATGACTGATAATGCAACTATCTTGCAGAATGTACCAGTAGGCAAAAAAGTCGGTATCGCCTTTTCTGGTGGTCTAGATACTTCAGCTGCTTTATTGTGGATGAAGCAAAAAGGCGCTGAACCATATGCGTATACCGCAAACTTGGGTCAGCCAGATGAAGATGACTATGATGCCATTCCAAAGAAAGCCGAAGAATACGGTGCGGTAAAAGCAGTCTTGGTTGACTGCCGTATGCAGTTGGCTTTGGAAGGTATTGCTGCCATCCAATGTGGTGCATTCCATATCAGCACAGGCGGTATACCTTACTTTAACACCACCCCGCTTGGTCGTGCAGTAACAGGTACAATGCTAGTGACTGCCATGAAAGAAGATGACGTAAACATCTGGGGTGATGGTTCAACCTATAAAGGTAACGATATTGAGCGTTTCTATCGTTATGGTTTATTGACTAATCCTGCGCTTAAAATTTATAAGCCGTGGTTAGACCAAACCTTTATTGATGAATTAGGCGGTCGTGCGGAAATGTCACAATTCCTTATCGACAATGGTTTTGACTATAAAATGTCAAAAGAAAAAGCTTATTCAACTGACTCAAACATGCTAGGTGCAACACACGAAGCGAAAGACCTTGAGTACCTAGATGCTGGCATCAAAATCGTTGATCCAATCATGGGCGTGGCGTTCTGGAAAGATGACGTTGAAGTTAAAGCCGAAGAAGTGTCGGTTACCTTTGAAGAAGGTATGCCAGTTGCATTAAACGGTCAGCGTTTTGAAAACCCTGTTGAGTTGATTCTTGAAGCGAACCGTATTGGTGGTCGTCATGGTTTGGGGATGTCTGACCAAATCGAAAACCGTATTATTGAAGCAAAATCTCGCGGTATTTATGAAGCACCAGGCATGGCGTTATTGCACATTGCTTATGAGCGTTTGGTTACGGGTATTCACAACGAAGATACTATTGAACAATACCGCATTAACGGTTTACGTTTAGGTCGTTTATTGTATCAAGGTCGTTGGTTCGATTCTCAAGCGTTAATGTTACGTGAAACTGCGCAGCGTTGGGTGGCTAAAGCAATTACTGGTACAGTGACTTTAGAATTACGTCGTGGTAATGACTATACCATTATGAACACTGAATCTCCGAACCTCACTTATGAAGCTGAGCGTTTAACTATGGAGAAAGGTGATTCAATGTTTACGCCAATGGATCGTATTGGTCAGTTAACTATGCGTAACCTAGACATTACCGATACACGCGCTAAATTGGGTCTTTATACCAATTCTGGCTTATTGTCGATTGGTTCAGGTTCTGCAGTGCCACAATTGAAAGACAAAAACAAATAATCACTTGGTGATGATTTTGTGAAATCGAAAGCCGCTCAAATTGAGCGGCTTTTTTATGTTTGTTTAAACATGAGGACTAAACAATTCATACTAAATGAAAGCTGCAATAGAAAAATTTACAGCACTTCTTCCACCTGCAAAGTGTGGTAATAAATTTGATTACGTCCCAACTGTTTCGCACGGTACAAGGCTTGGTCTGCACGTTGTAAGAAATCGCTTTTAAAAATGTCCGCCTCACCTTTATAGACGGTAAAGCCCAAACTGATGGTGACATTACTGTCAACCAAAGATTGACTATGTGGAATCGCTAAACGCTCAACCGCTTTAAAAATATTGGAAGCCACAGCATACGCACCATGCGCATCGGTTTCTGGCAATAACACCACAAATTCTTCACCACCATAACGCGCAACAAAATCCATGTGACGAATTGAGTCTTTAATGGATTTGGCAATCGCTGAAATGACTTCATCTCCCTTTTGATGCCCATAATGATCGTTATATTTTTTAAAAAAATCGACATCGATAAAGAGTAAAGACAATGGCACTTCATCATGCCGTGCCTGTTCGAAATAGCTGTCCAGCATTTCATCAAAAGTACGTCTGTTGGATACTTTAGTCAGCGCGTCATGCTGACTTAAATGCAACAATTCTTCAGCATGAATACGGTTAATTTTTTCACTAAGTCGGGCTTGGTGCATGACCAAAAAAATCATCCGCTCACGGGTACACAGCATTTTACTGATTAAAAAACCCACTACCGTACTGCCAACCAACACCCGCCCCATCACCATCACATCAATTGGAATATACAAGGTTAATAGCATAATCATGGCAACCACAGCCGCCATTAACCCAGTCAGCAGCATGTGAAACGGCTTCACCCCCGTCAGTACAAAACCCATAATATAAATCATGCTGATGATCATCATGGCTTGGTGTCTAAACACTTCGGTATGCACCGTCATGGTCAGCCAGGTCATCGACACAATGGCCCAAAAAATCATAGCCATGGCGGCATAGGCATAATACGGGCGCAAAATTTTATAATGGGCAAAAAAGAACAGGGTCAGTAAGCAAAACGCGCCATTGACCAAGCCTAGTAAAGAGTGGATAAAATCGTGTTTAAAAAAATTACGATCAATAATCCAATAATCCCCAGTAATCATCAGCACGGTGATAATAAAGTAGATGAGTACGCCCGACCAAAAATATTGGTTAATGTTGTGCCGAGCTTGTTCAAGATGCTGTTGCCAAAACTCAACTTCCAGTTGTTTCGGAAAAACCTGCCCCGCACGTTTACGTTGACGTTTAATCAACTCTTCATTTTTTTCTTTGTCGTACTGTAGCTTGGCTAACTTATATTTGTATTCCATGGATGCTTTAAATTCCATTTAATCACGATTGTTGCACAGCAAAACTGTAACAACCTGAATATAATTTTTTTAGTGGTTTAAAAATAACACAATGTCGAAACAATTAATTCAGGCATTTCTATTTTTTATGGCTTTCGACGTTACCATTTTAACATTTATAGATTATCATCTGTTTTATTTTTCAGACTGGCAGCGCCTTGAATACGATTACTCTTATCCAGCCAGATGACTGGCATGCTCATTTACGTGATGGTTTAGCACTACAACGTACTGTTCCCGATCTTGCCAAGCAATTTTCACGCGCAATTTGTATGCCTAACCTTGTTCCACCAGTAAAAACGGTAGAAGAAGCGGAAGCGTATCGTGAACGCATCATGGCACACGTCCCTGAAGGTGTAAATTTTGATCCGCGTATGGTGTTGTATTTTACCGATCAAACCTCTCCCGAAGAAGTCAAGAAAATTAAAGCCTCTGCGCATGTGAATGCCATTAAACTTTACCCTGCTGGCGCGACCACCAATTCAGACAATGGGGTGAGCGACATTCGTAAAGTATATGCGGTGATTGAGCAACTTGAAGAACAACAAGTGCCATTATTACTGCACGGCGAAGTCACGCACAATCATGTCGATATTTTTGACCGTGAAAAACGTTTCTTAGATGAAGTGCTTTCACCATTATTACAACAATTTCCAAACTTAAAATTGGTGCTTGAACACATTACGACCTCTGAAGCAGCGCAATTTGTTTTAGAACAAGGCCGTAATGTCGCAGCAACCATTACCCCACAACATTTATTATTTAACCGTAATGATATGTTAGTAGGTGGCGTAAAACCGCATTTCTATTGTTTGCCTATTTTAAAGCGTCAAACCCATCAACAAACCTTATTAGAAGTCGCAACTAGCGGAAATCCTAAATTTTTCTTAGGGACAGATAGCGCACCGCACTCAAAAAATGCCAAAGAAAATGCATGTGGCTGTGCAGGCTGCTATAGTGCGCCTACGGCAATTGAGCTTTATGCACAAGCTTTTGATCAAGTTGGACGTATTGACCGCTTAGAAGGCTTTGCAAGCTTCTTTGGTGCAGATTTTTATGGTTTGCCGCGTAATACCAACACCATTACTTTGGTGAAAGAAGAGCAAATCATTCCAACCAGTTTAGACTACTTGGATGGTGAACAAATTATTCCGTTATATGCGGGTAAAACCATTCAATGGAGAAAAGTGTGACAGATACAACTTTGCCCGTGATGGGGCAACGTTTTCGTGGTTTTTTGCCTGTGGTGGTCGATGTGGAAACCGCAGGCTTTAATGCCCAAACCGATGCTTTGTTGGAAATTGCTGCCATTCCAATTATTTATGATGCGGATGGCAAATTTGTACCAGGTGAAGCGTATCATGCGCATATCAACCCGTTTGAAGGGGCAAATTTAGACCGTCGTTCGTTGGACTTTATTGGGATTGATCCTTTCAACCCTATGCGTATGGCTATGGCTGAAGATGAAAAAACCGCATTAAAACGGATTTTCAAATCAGTCAATGAAGTGCGTCGCCAACAGAATTGTACCCATGCCATTTTGGTCGGTCACAATGCGCATTTCGATTTAGGCTTTGTACAAGCAGCCATTGCCCGCACAGGCACGAAAAACCAAAACCCATTCCACAGCTTTTCAGTGTTTGATACAGTGACTTTAAGTGCGGTGATGTTTGGTCAAACGGTGCTGGCAAAATCATGCATTCAGGCAGGTATTGAGTTTGATGGCAAAGAAGCTCATTCAGCTTTATACGATACGCAAAAAACTGCAGAGCTGTTTTGTTTTATTCTAAATAAACTTGCGCCGCACATGGTAGAGAACTTACTCAACACAGATCAATAATACGATTTGTACTCGAACATTGAGATGTTTACAGGATGACAGACTGCGTTTGTCGTCCTGTTTTCTTTTTAGTGTTGTGGTTTTGATTCGTGCTTTTCAACCACAAGACTGAGCATCAAAATGATTTTTACTGCGAATCAGCTTTTATGCATGCAGTCTTTTGAGCTGGCTTTGGTTATAATGGCAATATTCCAATTTGTGTTATTGATTCTGCCATGTTGAAAAAAATTGTCTTGGTTTTGGTCATTCTCGCGCCTTCTGCGTTGTATCTTTATATTGTGAATCGTGAGCCTGCTCAACCTAAACCAAGCACTCAACCCGCAGCCACACAAACAACAACCACTGAAAAGCAATATCAAACCCCTGATCATTAAAATGATGCACCGTATTCAAATTTACATGCACTGATTTATTTTTAAAGATGTATTATTTTTTAAGCAAATAACAAATAGTGCGGCAGTTTTTTTAGATTCAGGTTTGACACTGTCGCTAAAAATTCATAATATACGCATCACCTCGCAACGTCCCTATCGTCTAGAGGCCTAGGACATCGCCCTTTCACGGCGGTAACCGGGGTTCGAATCCCCGTAGGGACGCCATTTATCGTGCTATACGATCATTTCTAATCCAAATTTATTATTTCAAGATTGCAGATTTGTAGTTTTTCTCTACAATACTTCGCTTCATTTCATTTTTTCTCCTATCACTTATGCCGTCATCGAATCATCAAAATGATGCTGTGCATCAAGGCAATACTATGCCTTTAAAACGTGCGATGAGCACTCGACATTTGGTTATGATTTCACTGGGCGGTGCTATTGGCACAGGTCTATTTTTAGGCTCAGGTGAAGTCATTGCACAAACAGGCCCCGTTGGCGCCATCATCGCTTATATTTTTGGTGGTTTAATTGCCTATATGGTGATGCTGTGTTTGGGCGAGCTTGCCGTACACATGCCTGTTTCAGGTTCATTTGGGGCATACGCCAAACAATATATTGGACCTGGCACGGGCTATACCATCACTTGGTTATATTGGCTCACGTGGTCGGTCACTTTAGGCACAGAATTTACCGCCGCTGCGTTGCTAATGCAGGAATGGTTCCCGCATATTTCCATGTGGATTTGGACACTGATTTTTGGTGGCGTTGTATTTGGTTTGAATATGATTTCCACGCGCTTGTTTGCAGAATCTGAGTTTTGGCTATCTTTGGTCAAAGTCGTGACTGTCATTGCCTTTATCGTTTTGGGTTTAATGGCAATTTTAGGTGCTGTGTCTTATCAAGGTTATACCTCTGCACCTTTATTTAGCAATTTAACCGCACAAGGTTGGTTTCCTGAAGGGCTATTCCCTATTTTTGCAACCATGTTAATTGTTAATTTCGCCTTTTCAGGTACAGAGTTGATTGGTGTTGCCGCAGGTGAAACCAAAGACCCTGCCAAAAACGTGCCTAAAGCAATCAATACCGCAATTTTCCGTCTGTTGATTTTCTTTGTAGGTACCATTGTGGTGATTAGTGCCTTGCTACCACATCAGGCTGCAGGTTTGGCTGCAGAAGGTGTAAGCAGCAGTCCTTTTGTAACGGTGTTTAATCAGATTGGTATTCCTTATGCGGAAGATATTATTCGTTTTGTGATTATCACAGCGTTACTCTCTGCAGCGAACTCAGGTTTATTTGCAGCTTCACGAATGATGTGGTCGCTCTCACACCAAAAGCAATTACCACAGATTTTTTCTAAGGTGAATGCGCGTGGTATTCCTTATATTGCAGTCATGGTCACCATGCTCGGTGCAATGCCAGGTTTATTGTCTGAACAATTTGCGCCTGAAACTATCTTTAAAAACCTCTTGGGTGTGGCTGCATTTACCATGGTCGTGGTCTGGATGAGCATTTGTTTAAGCCAGTTTAACTTCCGTCGCCAATGGTATAAACAAGGTAAAACCGTGCAGGACTTAGGTTTTGCTGCACCGCTATTTCCAATAGTGCCTATTTTAGGTTTTGTGTTCTGTTTTATTACTTGCTTAAGTATGGTGTTTGACCCTGAAATGCTGGCAGGTTTTATTGGCTGTATGATTTTTATTGTGTTGTGCTATCTCAGTTATTACATGATTTATCACAAAAAATCATAATGCTTTTTTAGCGATGATGTAAAACAATAGGGGCGATCTTCGGATTGCCTTGTTTTTTGAGTTGTGTTGATTAGCAATGAATACTGCAAAATACAAAGAAAATCATGCTGCTCTAATAAATGTGTCCATTTAAAAATAACTTGAAAAGCATGATTTTTACCGCTTCAAACGTATCACGACAGCAGAATAGTTTTAATTTTATTCAGTTGAACATTTTTTTCAGAATTATTGCAGAAAAGCGTTTGACACCCCCCCTTATACGCCCTATTATACGCCCACCTCTGAAACGTCCCTATCGTCTAGAGGCCTAGGACATCGCCCTTTCACGGCGGTAACCGGGGTTCGAATCCCCGTAGGGACGCCAATTTCAGAAGTAGATATTTTTTTAAGTCCCTATCGTCTAGAGGCCTAGGACATCGCCCTTTCACGGCGGTAACCGGGGTTCGAATCCCCGTAGGGACGCCATATTCTCAACAACTGCATTGGTTGTTACATGGTTTAAAAATATAAACTTCTATTTGTCCCTATCGTCTAGAGGCCTAGGACATCGCCCTTTCACGGCGGTAACCGGGGTTCGAATCCCCGTAGGGACGCCATATTCGAGATGTTTACATCTCAACAAAAAGCCCAATCAATATGACTTGGGCTTTTTGCTATCTAACGCATTAGTTTTATATTTCAATCTGTGCGGACTGATTCAAAAACCATAGTTTAAGCTTTGAATCCGTCCACTGAGGTTTGAAAAATACGAATCAAGCTGATTTACGTGAGTTGACCTGTCCTTTAATCACCGCAGTTAAATTGCCTTTTAAATATTTGAAAAAGACTTTTAAAGGCGAGAGTTTCGGGTTTGGACGCTTGCCTTGTGCAATTGCTTTGAACTGCGCGGCATACCAAATAATTTCCATAATTGCCATTTTATCAATCATCGGGATACCAGTTTTAATTTTATCGACCCCGTAACGTACATCTTGACCCGCCAACAAACGGTTGGCTAAATCGGTTTCTACCGCAAATGGTCGGGCGATCCCAATAAAGTCACATGCACCACTGTCCAAAGCAGCATTCATGGCAACTACCGTTCTAAAACCACCTGTCACCATTAAGTGGCATTTCACCTGACTGCGAATCAATTCCGCAAAAGATAAAAAATAGGCTTCACGGGCAATGGTACTTGGTTTACGTTTATCAGCTTTAGAGCCTGCCATCGCGGGTGCTTCATAAGTACCACCTGAAATTTCAATCATATCTATACCTGCTTCATCCATGGCTTTAAACACGCTAATCACTTCTTCTTCAGTGATGCCGCCACGTTGAAAATCTGCAGAGTTTAGTTTGACTGATACAATAAAATTGTCTGAGGTCGCTGCACGTACCGCTTGATAAATTTGCATCAAAAAGCGCATACGGTTTTCAATATTGCCGCCCCATTGGTCTTGGCGTTTATTGGTCAGTGGCGATAAAAACTGGCTGATCAAATAGCCATGCGCACCATGCAGTTGAATCCCTTCAAAGCCCGCTTGCTCACAAATCTGTGCAGCTTTGGCAAAACGCTGAATAATATCGAGGATTTCATCTTCATGTAGTTCACGTGGTGTACCAAAACTCAAAGCTAAACTTGGACTAAAAGGCACAGCCGAAGGTGCAACCGTTTCTTTATTCAAACCTTTCGGACATTGCCGCCCAGGATGTGACAACTGTACCAATTGCACCATGCCATAACGTTTACCAACTTCTGCCCACTGTTTGAGCTTTTCTATATCTCGGTCTGATTCAATTCCCACAACACCCGGTTCATTTTTGGCACGTAAATCGACCATTACGTTGCCAGTGATGGCACAGCCCAAACCACCTTTTGCCCATGCTTCATATAGACCTAAATGCAGGCTATTCGGCTGCCCTGCCGTGTTGGCAAGCGCCTCACTCATCGCGCCTTTAATGATGCGATTTTTAAACATGGTATTACGAATCTGAATTGTTTCGGCAAGATGGCTCATACACTGTTCCGTATTGTGTTTTATTGGTCTTTTTTACTCTAAAGATTTTTCGGAACAGGTCAATGCCATTTTGACAAATCTTATTGTCAAAATGGTAAAACAAGTCAGCCAGCCGAAATAGCTGTTTAAAAATATTGAAGGTTTAATACTCACTGGCAGCAATCAATTGACGGGTATATTCTGTTTGCGGATGGCTAAATAACTGTACAGTATCTTGAAATTCCATGACTTTCGCTTGATGCAGCACCAACACTTTTTGACACAGTGCTTTCACCACTTGCAAATCGTGGCTAATAAACAAATAGCTCATCTGTTCTTGCTGCTGCAAACGGCGTAACAGCTGCACGACAGCACGTTGCGTGGTACGGTCTAAGGCAGAAGTCGGCTCATCCATAATTAACAGTTTAGGACGCAGCACCAACGCGCGTGCTAATGCAATCCGTTGACGTTGCCCACCCGACAATTCATGCGGATAGCGTTGTTTAAAACTCACAGGCAATTCCACTTTGCTTAGAGCTTCATCAATGCGCTGGATGATTTCAGGCTTGGACAATTGTTGCAATGCCAAACCCTCACCAATGGTTTGCTCCACATTTAAACGTGGATTTAAGCTGCTAAACGGGTCTTGAAATACAATTTGAAACTGCTGACGTAAGGGACGCAATTGGCGTTCATTCAGTTGATTCAGATCTTGCCCAAGTAGTTCAATTTTTCCCTCACTTTCAATCAATCGTGCAATTGCAAGTGCCAATGAACTTTTACCCGAACCACTTTCACCGACAATACCAATAGATTGACCTTGCGGAAGTTGCAAGCTTAACGGCTCAACCGCAACCACATAATCTTTAACCCGATTCAGCAAGCCTTGTTTAATCGGGAATTTCACAGCAACCTGCTCCAACTCCAAAATGGTCGGCAACTCATCAACCTGCAAAGCTTCACCAAAATCATGATTCAACAAGTTTTGGGTATAGGCTTGCTGCGGTCTATTAAAAATATCTGCCACACTGCCCTGTTCTTCGACCCGCCCCTGATTCATTACAATTACCCGATCTGCATAGTGTTTGACTAAATTCAAATCGTGGCTGATCAAAATCATGGCCATATTACGACGCACTTGCAGGCTTTTTAATAAATCCAAAATCTGCGCCTGCAAAGTCACATCTAAAGCCGTAGTTGGTTCATCAGCAATTAAAATATCGGGATCGAGTGCCAACGCCATTGCGATCATCACTCGCTGACGTTGCCCCCCAGATAATTCATGTGGATAACGCTTTAGTTTTTCTTCAGGCTGTGGAATGCCGACATCTGCAAGTAATTGCAGCACCCGAGCACGCGTTTTTTCTTTGCTCCAACCTTGGAGTAATAAACTTTCACCAATAATTTTTTCCACTCGATGCAACGGATTTAAAGCCGTCATTGGTTCCTGAAAAATCATGGCAATTTTTTGACCACGAACTTGTCGCAATTGTTGCGGTTTAAGGCGAAGTAAATCTTGTTCTGCAAAGACTGCCTGACCTTGCACCTGTAAATGTTCGGGCAATAAACCCAGCAATGCCAAACTACTAATAGATTTTCCAGAACCACTTTCACCAACCAAAGCAATGGTTTCGCCTGCATGCAGCTCAAAGTTTAAATCGTGCAATAAAACCTGTTGCTGCTGAATACGCAGATGACTGACTGTTAGCAATACTGCAGGCTGTGATGCAGTTGAAGAATTAACGTCTTGGATCGAATGCATCACGGGTCGCCTCCCCAATATAAATTAACAAGGACAGCACAATTGCTAAGGTAAAAAAGCCTGACAATGCCAACCACGGTGCATTTAAATTATTTTTACCTTGTAACAACAACTCCCCTAAAGATGCTGCATCGGGCGATAAGCCGTAACCTAAAAAATCCAGTGCGGTTAAAGCTGTAATATTGGCGGTTAGCATAAATGGCAACTGCGACAAACTCGAACTCATGGCATTGGGTAAAATATGCCGAAACATAATGGTACGATCGGTTACGCCTAAACTTCGCGCTGCACGGACATAATCAAAATTTCGGGCGCGTAAAAACTCTGCCCGAACTAAGCCGACCAGTGTCGTCCAGCCAAACAGCAGCATAATTACAAATAACCAATACACACTTGGGGTAAACATGCTGACCAAAATCATCACCATGAACAGCATCGGTAAACCGCCCCACACCTCTAAAACGCGCTGACCAATTAAATCGACCCAGCCGCCATAGTAGCCCTGAATTGCCCCGACCAAAATGCCCAAAGCTGCCGATGTAAAAGTCAATGCAAAGCCAAATAACAGCGATACACGCAAGCCATATAAAATTCGCGCCAACACATCGCGCCCTTGGTCATCTGTACCTAGCCAATTTTGTGCAGTTGGTGCAGAAGGTACAGGAACGGCCAAATCTAAATTCGGGATCTGGTAAGAAAACTCAATGAGCGGCCAAACTGCCCATCCTCGGTCTGCAATCAGTTGTTGCACCACTGGGTCTTTATAATCTGCTTCGGTTTCAAATACACCGCCAAAGGTCGTTTCAGGATAAGCCTTGAACACTGGCAGATATAAAGATTGCTCATATTTGACCAATAACGGTTTATCATTGGCAATCAGTTCTGCCGCCAAAGACAACACAAAAATAATGATAAAGACAATGAAACAACCAAAACCCAATTTATTCTGTTTAAAACGCTGCACACGCGCCTGCATGATCGGTGACATTATTTTGCCCCTCGCGATTCAAAACTAATACGTGGGTCAATCACCTGATATAACACATCGCTGATTAAGCGTAGAATTAAGCCCAATAAGGTAAAAATAAACAAAGTACCAAAAATTACAGGATAATCACGCTGTACAATCGCCTCAAAACCAAGCAGGCCTAATCCATCTAAATTAAAAATAATTTCGATGAATAAATTCCCAACAAAGAAAATACTCACCAACGCTTCGGGTAAACCTGCAATCACAATCAGCATGGCATTACGAAACACATGCCCATATAACACACGCGATTCAGTAAGACCTTTAGAACGTGCCGCCAACACATATTGTTTGTTTAATTCTTCCATAAATGAATATTTGGTCAGATAGGTCAGCCCTGCAAAACCACCAATCACCATCGCCAATAAAGGCAAAGTCATGTGCCAAAAATAATCGGTGATTTTTCCCCACAGACTCAATTGAGCAAAGTTTTCAGACACCAAACCCTGTAAAGGAAACCACTGAAAATATGAACCGCCTGCAAAAAATACAATCAGTAAAATAGCAAAGGCAAACGCAGGAATGGCATAGCCAATCGCCAACAAAATAGAAGTGGCTTTATCAAACAACAAGCCATGCTGACGGGCTTTTTTAATGCCTAAAGGAATAGAAATTAAATAAATCAGCAAGGTGCTCCATAAACCTAAAGATAGCGATACAGGTAATTTTTCCCATAACAATTGGGTCACAGGTTTATCTTTAAAAAAGCTGGTGCCAAAATCGAACTGCACATAGCTGGTGAGCATTTGCCAAAAGCGTTCATGTGCAGGTTTATCAAATCCATATTGCGCTTCGATTTTTGCGACCATTTCATCACTTAAACCTTTAGCACCTTGATAATTGCTGCTATTGGAGGTTGCAGCAGTTTCACCGCCTGTCGCCCCCATGCCCTGAAAGGCTTCGGCTTGCTGAATCGCCTGTTCGACTGGACCGCCCGGTGCAATTTGAATCACCACAAAGTTAATCAATAAAATGAAAAACAAGGTTGGAATAATCAGGAGCAATCTTTTGAGTATGTATGTGCCCATGTACTTACCTTTTGGCAATGTTCTGGTTTATCGCAAACACTGTCATGCTTGAGTTTTAAAATCGTTATTGTTGACGTAAATAATGTGCAACTTTCTTGGCTTGGGCAGCATCACTCCACCAATAATCAATTCCTGCCGATAGTTTAGGTTTGATGGCGGGCTGACGATACATATTCCAATAGGCATACCAGTTTTCACCTTTGCCATAGGTTGGAATTTGATAATACCCCGCACGCAATAAACGATCCAAAACTTTGGTACGCACAATCAATTGTTCACGATTAGGCGCACGAATCAACTGTTGTACCACTTCATCAATTACTGGGTTTTTAATGCCTGCGTAATTATAGTTTCCTGGTTGATCTGCGGCAGCACTACTCCAAAGCTGTGCTTGCTCATTGCCTGGACTTAAAGATTGCGGCATGACACTGGTGGTCATATCAAAATCGGCACGGCGCATGCGTTCAATATATTGCGGCACATCGACATGCCGAATATTTACCGTAACGCCCAGACGTTTCATATTGCGCACAAAAGGCACTAATGTGCGTTGCAAACCATCCTGATGAATTAAAAATTCAATTTGAATGGCTTTGCCTTTGGCATCGACCAATTTACCTTGCTGAAAACGATAACCCGCTTTCAAAAGCAATTCACGGGCTTTAAGCAAGCCGTTACGGTTAAAGCCACTGGCATCAGTCACAGGATACTGCCAATTTTGCAATACGCCTTGGCGTTGAATAGGATGCAGCTTGGCCAAATAGGGTTTTAAAACAGACAATTCTGCGGCTGAAGGTGTGCCTTTGGCTTCTAATTCACTGTTAGAAAAATAACTTTGCAAACGGCGATATTGCCCATAAAACAAGGCTTTGTTTTGCCATTCAAAATCATAAGCGTAGGTTAAAGCCTGCCTAAAACGAATATCCTGAAACGCATGTCTACGGGTATTAAAAACAAAACTTTGGGTCGGAATTGGGTTTTGGTGCTGAAATTTATGCTTGACCACCATGCCCGCATTCACAGCAGGAAAACGATATTCAGTGACCCATTTTCGTGCGGTATATTCTTCATGCAACGTGTATTGCCCCGACTTAAACCCTTCGAAGGCAATATCCAGATTGCGATAATAAACATACTTCAGGCGGTCAAAATTATAGCGCCCTTTATTTACGGGTAAATCTTTGCCCCAATAATTTGGATTACGCTTATAAGTAATGCTGCGCCCTGCATCAATCCGCTCAATAAGATACGGCCCTGAACCTAAAATCGGTTCTAGTGTGATGCGGGTAAAGTCACGCTTTTGCCAGTCTTTTTTAGAATAGATTGGCATTTGCGACAAAATCAGCGGCATTTCTGCATTGTTAGTGGATTTAAAACTGACTTTAACCTGATGCTTAGACAAGACCGTGGTTTTATCTAAATCGGATAAATACATTTGCAAACCTGGATTAGACTTGGTCTGAAAAGCATCAAAACTGAATTTCACATCATCTGCTGTAACTGGGCTGCCATCACTAAATTTAGCTTTAGGATTTAAATGAAAAATGACAAATGCAGTTTGCTTGGGGTCATAGCTGACTTTTTCTGCCAATAAGGGATACATCACCCCCGGCTCATCTAAAGAACTGCTCATGAGTGAATCGAATATAAAACTCACCCCATCGGTTGAGCTGCCCTTGCCATTCATGTCATTTAAATTATCAAAAGTGCCATTACTGGCACGAATTAAATCGCCACCTTTGGGCGCTTGCGGGTTGGCATAAGGCATAGCCGAGCGCCCCACATACTGAGGCTGGCTATGTACGGCAATATAGGGCGTGGTTTGTAACGCAGCCCATCCAAACTGCGGCAAGACCACACAACCTAAAATACAGCCCAGATATTGATGTGTCTTTTTTATGGCAAATGACATGCACACAGCTCCTTGTGCAGTATTCCTGAGGATGCCGTCAAAACATGACATCCTCAGGATTAAACTTTACAGATTCGGGACTTTAATCACATCGCCAATACGCAATTGAGTATTTGGCTGCATATCATTTAAATCTGCCAATGCTTTGGTGTCGATGCCATAACGACTGGATAAGCCAATCAGCGTATCCCCACGTTTCACTTTATATTCAGTTACGGTTTTGGGAACTTGAATATTTTGTCCAATGCGTAAACCTGAACGTGGCGTTAAGTTATTTAAACTCGCCAATTCTGCAACCGACACACCCACACGGCTGGCAATCGAATTTAAAGACTCACCACTTTTAACGGTATAAGTTTCGGTGGCTTTACTACTGCTGCTTTTCGCAGCACTTACGACCTCTGTTTTTACTTCATTTTTTGCAGCGCTGGCATCGACTTTTAAGCGTTGTCCAATGCGGACATTGGCAGTACGTGAAAGATCATTCAGCTCTGCCAAATAATTCAATTGCAATTTATATTGGCGCGCAATACTGCTTAAAGTTTCCCCTGCTTTGACCACGTGAATATCATTGGTGGTTTCAGCCACCGCTTCAACTTGGGCTTTTTTCTCAGGAACATCCCCCGTGAGTTTAAGAATTTGTCCTGCTCTTAAACCACTGTTACGGCTTAGATTGTTTAAGTCTGCAATATAGTCTTGGCTGAGATTATATTTTGTCGAAATCGCCGATAAGGTATCGCCACGTTGTACCGTATAACGCTCAGGCACATTGACACCTGCAGGCACTTTGAGGGTTTGACCAATGCGCACACCGCTTTGCGTGCTTATATTATTTAAACTGGCGAGCTCTGCCAAAGAAATTTTGGCTTGGTTGGCAATGCTCGATAAAGTATCACCACGCTGTACTTGGTAGTTTTCAGTCGGATAGTTTGGCTCTGCTGCTTTTGTTTCTGACTTACTGGCTTCAGCTTTGCTCGCTTCCGTTTTTTGTGCAGTCACTTCATTTACAGGCACATTAATGCGTTGCCCAACCAATAAGCTACTGTTCGCGTTTAAACCTGGAGTTAAATCAGCCAATTCCTGATTTGACAAGGCATAACGGTCTGCAATCAGTTTTAAGTATTCTCCACGCTTCACTACGTAAGTTTTGGTTGCGATTTTTGCAGCCTGTTCTGCGGCTTTTTTGTCGGCTTCTGCTTTGGCTTTAGATGCAGCCGTTTCTTTTAAACTTAGACGCTGCCCTACAAATAAGCCACTGGTGGTGCTTAAGTTATTAAAATCTGCCAATTGTTTTACAGTTAAACCAAACTGACTGGCGACACCTGTTAAGGTATCATTGGCTTGCACCACGTATTGCTCAGGCATGGTTTTTGGCTTAGCAGGCTCTGCCTGTACTTGTGGCTTGGCGTCGTATAAATAAATACTGGTGCCCACATACAAAGTTGCATCTGGAGCAATTTGGTTCCACTTGGCAATATCACGCCAGTTCAAGCCATTTTTCATGGCAATACTGGCCAAGGTGTCCCCCGCTAACACGGTGTACGTGGTACGTTTGCCTTTTGGTGGTACGACCACCACTTCAGACTCCGTACGCACATAATTCTTACCTTGGTTACGCTTTGCTTCTTCTGAATCTAGGCGCGTATTTTCTGCCACACTTTTCGGGTAAGCAAAACCTTTGGTTAATT
Source organism: Acinetobacter sp. YH01003 (assembly GCF_013420525.1). NCBI lineage: Bacteria > Pseudomonadati > Pseudomonadota > Gammaproteobacteria > Moraxellales > Moraxellaceae > Acinetobacter > Acinetobacter sp. YH01003. The sequence continues at coordinate 24,368 of NZ_VOXY01000014.1, forward strand.
CTTTACCTTGCTGCTCTGCAACAGACAGACTAGTCTGAATAGCGGTCAGCTTAATTTTTCCATCGTATGGATCAACAATTTCAGTGCCTTGAGGCGCAATTTGTTTTAACTCAGCCACAAGTTGTTCTTGTTCTGCTTTAGAAGCCACAGGCTGCAACACTTCTTCTACAGTTTTATTGCTACCTTCTGCCTGCACTGCTGCAAGAATTTGCTCACGCTCAGTATTGGAAATTGGTGGTTCAATCCGCACAGGCTGAATATTGGCAGCAGGTGTAACAGCAACAGGAATACGCGGCGCACTTGGAATATCGCTACCCGCAGCAAATGCTGCCAAAGCGTCCGAACCTTGTGGCGTACGTGACAAACGTGTAGGCGTAGTCGTTGCTGGTTTTGAAACACTGGCTGTAGTCGATGCTGTGCTTGGTGTAGTGGTAGTTGTGACTGCCGTAGAGGCAGCAGGCTTGCCTATAGTCGTTCTGGTTGTTGTACTGGTCGTTAACGCAGGTGGCTCAGATTTAGATGGTGTAATGGTCACACCAGAAGATGAAAACGATGGTGTGTTGCTGCTATTGCTTGCCCATAAACCGCCACCACCTTGTAGTTTTTTCAATCGTGCATCGACTGTTGGGCTTAAATCTGCAGGAATCAAAATACGCATTGGACTTTGGGTGTCAATCCGATCCCCACGATGTCCAGGGTTAAGCGAATACAGTTCGGCACGGCTGAGACCGGTAATATTGGCCACATCATTTAAATTCACCGCGCCCACATTAATTTCACGGAAGTGTGGACGGTTGGCAATTGGGGGTAAAGACACGCCATAAGCATGCGGGCTTTTAATAATTTGTGCTACCGCCAAGAAACGCGGCACATAGTTCATGGTTTCTTGCGGCAGTTTTAAAGACCAATAATCGGTTGGTAAACCTGCAGCTTTATTGCGGTTAATGGCTTGTTGAATACGACCCGGGCCTGCGTTATAAGCCGCCAATGCCAATTCCCAAGAACCAAACTGATTATACAAACTGCCCAAAAACTCATAGGCAGCACGAGTCGACTCCACGACATCTCGGCGACCATCGTACATCGAAGTTTGTTTTAAGCCGTAAATACGCCCTGTACTTGGAATGAACTGCCATAAACCTGCGGCAGCTGCGCTACTGGTTGCTGCAGGGTCATAGGAACTTTCAATCACAGGTAACAACGCCAATTCAGTTGGCATACCACGACGTTCAGCTTCTTTAACCGTGTGATACAAATAACGTGACGCACGCGCACTTAAACGATCCAAATACGGTTGACGTGAAATAAACCAGCCTCGCTGCGCTTCAATACGTGGGTTCCAATGGTTTAAATCCATTTTGAAACCAACGGTCATACGCTTCCAGACATCACCGTGTTTTAAAATTAATAAACGGTCACCTTCTACCGCGCGCATATCGGTTGCAGAGAGTAAATCTTCCAGACCATCTAAAGTACTGGCATCTAAATAACCCGAACCGACCTGACTTGAAGTGAGCGGCTTGCTCGCACCCTGCGTCGAGCTACAGCCCGTCATCAAGCCAAGGGCAGCCAATGCTGAACCTAAAACTGTAATTTTTAAAAATGAAGGTAAAGTCGGCTGCCACATGCGCGTGGTTGGTTTATACATAAAAAAATCCAAACAACTCGTATATAAATTATTTTTTAGACTTGCCATTGTAGTAGAGCTAGACAACGACACAAGGCATTAATTTAGCGCGTTTCGTCTATAAATGTTACAAGAAATTAAAAAATAGACAGGATTTACACGTCTAAACCGAATTTGCGATATACAATAGCTTTTCATTTTGATTTATTTTGCACAACCTGCGGATCTGATTTATGTCTCAAACAATCACTTTATATGTTGATGGTGCTTGTCGTGGTAATCCTGGCTTGGGTGGCTGGGGTGCGTATATTGTTACCGAACAAGAAGAACATAAATTATATGGTGGCGAAGCTCAAACCACCAATAACCGTATGGAATTGACTGCAGCGATTGAAGGCATTTTATTTTGCCCAATGGATGCCAAGCTGATTATTTGGACTGACTCCAATTACGTCAAACAAGGCATTACCGAGTGGATTCACGGCTGGAAAAAGAAAAACTGGAAAGATGTCAAAAACCCTGACCTTTGGCAAAAATTAGATGCCACCTGTCAAGGGCGTGAAATTGAATGGCACTGGATTAAAGGTCATGCAGGACATGTAGGCAATGAAATGGCAGATCAGCTTGCCAATTTAGGTGCAGATCAAATTCAGAAAACCTTAACTACAAATACGGCTCAACACATTCGCCCTGCGCTCGAGCTTACCCCAAATGATAAAAAAAAAGCGGAATCTGATTGGTTGCTCGACGATCCTTTCGGTTTTGACTTGATCGAAGAAGATGTAGAAATTGAAACAAGTACGCTGCATCGTCCTGTAGAAATCGACGTACACAACAATCATCAGGTCAAGGTCGATCTTGAAATAATGCAGACGCCAACCACACGCCTAGCCACAGAAACAGAAACAGAAACAGAAACAGAAACAGAAACAGAAACAGAAACAGAAACAGAAACAGAAACAGAAACAGAAACAACAATTGAAACTGCAATCAATGCCGTTGAAGCCGATACAGCAGCAGTAAATGATCTTTCCAATCATCCACACATTGTGATTACCCCTGCCACGCTAAGCTTACATGGTCCACGCCAATTGATTCTAGATACTGAAACCACAGGTTTTTACTATCAAGATGGTGACCGAATTATTGAAGTCGGTGCGCTGGAAATGATTAACCGTAAACTCACGGGCAGTTCCATCCACATTTATATTCAGCCTGAAAAACTGGTCGGTGAATCAGAAAACATTCACGGTATTTCAGATGAGTTCTTAAAAGACAAACCCAAGTTTGCCGAAATTGCCGATGTGCTGTATCAATATCTTAAAGGTGCAGAAATTATTGCGCATAACGCCACCTTCGATATGAACTTCTTAGATATGGAGTTCAGTCGTGCGGGGTTGGGCAATTTGTCCGAAGTATGCGAAGTGACCGACTCACTGCTCATGGCAAAAAGTAAGCATCCTGGGCAAAAAAACTCACTCGATGCGCTCGTCAGACGCTATGAAATTCCTGCGCGTGACCGTACGTTCCACGGCGCATTACTAGATGCTGAAATTCTAGCCGATGTTTACTTGGCAATGACTGGCGGACAAGTCGCCTTTGATATGGATGCTCTGTCTGCAAGCGAAGAACAGCAACGTCAAAGTGATCGTTTAAGTATTGATATTGATCTTGCTGTGATTCTGCCATCAGAAGAAGAATTGGCTGCACATGAGAATTGGGTCAAACAATTTGAAGAAAAACACGGTAAACCTTGCTTTTTTGCCAAATAAAATCTACGAGTTTTGTAATTTTATGTATTTAAAGATTTGCCAGTTCAGTTATAGTTAAAGCAAATAGGACTTTGTGTATTTTGCAAAGAACCAACAAACAGATAAAACACTAGGAAAGGTGCAGATCCATGTCTTACCAAACCTCTATACATTTTGATCCAACTGCCTTACTGATAATAAAAAATGAGGTTGATAATTCTATCAAACTGGTTGAATCCGCAGTAAGCACCTTAGCAGAAGATCAAACTTTGCCTTTTGGGATTGATGATGCACTGAATCAGTTTGAACAGTGTGCTCAGGTTTTAGCCTTAATTGATATGGAAAGCTTGGCAAAAATTGCGCAATACTCAGCAGAGCTGATGCGTAAAATTATGGGGAATCCAAGCAATATCAACACGCTGGAAGTCATTGCACTTAGCGAAGGCACCACCATGCTCAAGCGTTATATTGAGTTTATTTGCCTACGTGAAGTTAAAATTCCACAATTCCTACTCGACACTTTAAACCGTTTAGAATTGGCATTGGGTAAACCATTGACTCAAGAAGGTCAGCATATTGAAACTTTATTGGACTGCATCACTCCAAGTTTCCAATTGCCGCAAGTGCCTTCTTTAGAAAAGTCGGCTTATGTGCATCGCTTATATAAACTGTCATTACATAAGCTGCTCAAGCAAGAAGAATCTGCCATGGATCTTCAAGCGATTAAACTGGTAGGAACGTATTTGGCAGGTTTGGCAGAACAACATCCGAGTCAGCAATATTGGGGCTTAGTACACGTTGCCTTTAACCATATTGATAACTTGTTGTTGAATGAGCCACGTTTGCGTACTTTTATTAGTATTGAGCACAATATGCGTCAATACTTTGCTACGCCAGAAAGCTTTACCGCCAGCTTGTCTGATCTTGCGAATGTGTTGAGCCTGTGTATTAGTCAAGAAGATGAAATTTCTCAACATATTCGCAGTCAAATGAATATTGGTGAAGACTTACTCACCGACATGCAGCTCCAAGTATTCAGCCGTCATTTATATGGTCCAGATTTTGACACCATGCATACCATTAGCGATTTGGTCACCACAGAAATGACACAAATTCGCAATGATATTGAATACAACTATCAAAACATGAGTCCTGAAAAAACGCTGGAATTACAAGGCAAATTAACAGAGTTAGCAAACTTGTTTAAAGTCTTGAACTTAAATGAAGCGCATTTGGACTTACAACGCCAAGCTGAATCATTAAGCCGTCCTGAATTACTCAAAGATGAAAACTTTGCCCAGCAATTAATGAACGTGATTTTATCGGCCATGAACTCAATCGGTGTGCTTGAACGTCACCACACCTCTAGCCGTTTGCAGTTACGTGTGAATAACATGAACATTTCGCTAGATCGTTTAGATGAAGCACACGAAGCCTTGCTGACTGAAACCAAGTTACTGATTGACTTAATCACGCAAACACTGACACAGCACCTACAAACTCAAAGTGTTGCAGATTTAGAGCATACTTCAGCGCAAATTCGTGAAGTTGCAGGGGCAATGTTGTTCTTGAATGCTGAAAGTGGTCAAAAAGCACTGAAAGTATCTGCAGATTTTGTGCATGCACAAGTTGAAGCAGGGCAAAACTTAACAGCTGAACAGGTCAACAATATCTTAGATACGCTTGCCAGTGCAGATATGCTGATTGACAATTTAAAGAACAAACAACCTGTTCTGCAAAGCATGTTTAAGGTAGCATTGGACAGTAGTGAAAAATTGAAAACTGTAGCCTAATGACTGAACTCTCACTTGCATATATTTTTCAGCAACAACAACTTTTGGTCGATGAAAACTTCCAATTACCACGTGTGGAAAAGTTGGCAAGTGATTTAAGTTTTAGCTCGGGTGATCAAGTGATTGCCCGAGATCTACTTGAAGATGAATCTATCCCTGAAGGCTTTCAACTGGTTCCAATCCGACAACTTTTACAAGTCTGGAACACCCAACAGTTTGAACAAGCTAGCCGTGCCATTCAGTTACTCGAATGGCGTCGCAATCATAAATTCTGCAGCCATTGCGGTCATAAAACCGAAGTCCATGCGACTCAATATGCCATGGTCTGCCCTGCTTGTGGCTATCACCAATATCCGCGCGTAAATCCATGTGTCATTACCGTGATTACTCGTGGTGAAGATGAAGTCTTATTGGCGCGTAATGCACGCAATAAACTGCCCATTTACGGTTTAATCGCAGGCTTTGTTGAAGTGGGTGAAACACTCGAAGAAGCAGTACGTCGTGAAACTTTTGAAGAAGTTGGCGTACAACTTAAAAATATTCAGTATCTTGCCAGCCAGCCGTGGCCTTTTCCAAGTAACTTAATGATCGCCTTTAAAGCTGAATATGCTGGCGGTGAAATTCAGTTACAGGAAGAAGAAATTCGTGATGCACAGTTCTTTAAGTTTGATCAACTGCCTGATATTCCATTTAAAGGCAGTATCGCCCATGCCATGATTATGCATGTGACCCAAGGCACGCCTGTGGCAGATGACACCAAAGCTTGGCTATAAGTCTAATTCGCAATCTTGCATTTAAAAAACCGTTGCACCCCATAAGCTGCAACGGTTTTTTTAATTACCATTTTCCACAGAAGATCAATCAACATCACGCATCTTTAAGTGCCTGATCTAAAGCACGCATAATTTGGCGTTTGGTCGCAAAGAAACGACTAAACAAACTCGACACCGATGCCATAACACTGACATGCCCTGTTTTTGGAATGACAATAATTTCACTATGATTGCCATATTTCTTTAATACGTGGTCGAAGTCTGTGGCATTACTTGCCCCCACAATTTGATCTTTTTCTGCCACCAATAAATAGTGTTTGACTGAATTCGGCTCCACAAAATAATACGGCATCACATCCTGATACGGCACCTCTTGATCAAAGGCATCGGCACATAGCGGATCATCCTTATAATCAAAATGATAAGGCCCTGCCAAACCAATAATCGCACGAATGTGATCTTTACAGCTTAAAGCATAGGGCTGGGGATGGTACAACAAGGACATCACATTAAATGCCCCAGCCGAATGTCCCATCAATACCACCTGTGCCGTAGAAATACCCAGTTTGTGTTGCTGCTGAGTCAAGTAATTCAGTGCAAGAGTTAAATCATCAATATAGGTGGGAAAAATATGCTGTGGCGCGAGTTGATAGTTCATCACCGCAACATCAAAGCCTTCTTTTGCAAAAGCTTCGCCCACAAAACGATAATCCTGCTTATCGCCACGTGACCATGCCCCACCATGCACAAACACCATGAGTGGACACTGCGGGCGTGGTGTTGTAGTGCGGTACAAATCCAGACGATGTCGCGCACGTAAACCATAAGCAATATTGCTTTGAACGGTATAACCCTGACGTGGGGTTAAACGGTTCAGCGCATAGCTGCCCAAACTATACAGGCGAAATTCTTCATAAATACGTTTCGCCTGTTCTAAAGTTTTATTCAGTTGTTTAAACCAGTGTTCCACATTATTGAACATGTGTCGGTTCAACCTGATCTGGGTCAATCGCGACTGGCGTTTGTGTTTCTGGAGCAACCATTGGGCTGACAAAGTTCGCATTGTTGCTCGGTTGTAGCTCAATATTATCAATCAGGGTAATAATTTTAGTGACATTGCCCACTTGTTGTAGCACTTGGTTTAAATCCTGCAATTCTGCATTGTTTAAACGTCCCATCACATACAACACACCATCTTCGGTATGAATACGCACTTTGCTGTCTGACACCACAGGTGCTTTCATAATCAAACCACGGGTATTTGCAGTAACCGTGGTGTCCTGCATAATGGTGCTATAGCTGATTTGATTACCCACTGTAATATAATTGTGGATGGTTTTTACATCACTCATGGCACGCACATTGTCTTCTGCCAACTGTTTTAAATGCGCGTCAGGCACTTGCCCTGTCAACAACACATTGCCATGAAAACTTTCTATATTGACACGTGATTGTTTAAAACGTGAATCCAGTTTATATAAATTAATTTTTGCAGTACGTTCAATAGAGTTATCTATAAACACTTGCCCAAGTGAGCGTGCACCACTTTCTGTACCCACTGGCGCAGTGCCTGTGCCACTTGAAATAAAACTTGCACAACCCGATAAACTTGCTACACACAGCAAGGTCACTGCAATACGCTTGAACACTCAGCAAGACTCCTATTATTTTCTTTCAATTCTGGCTTGTGCTGTGCATTTCATCCTTAGATTTGCACGATCAACAATACACCGACTGATGCTTTTGCTTTAAATTTCACTCAAAGATTAATCAAGTCTGCATCAAAAGTAAAAGCATTTTCAATCCATTGCAAATCATACGGGAATTTGGAAAAGTCTTGCTGTACTGTTTTTGCAAATTGCTGAGAAAAATCAAAGCAAATCACATCAAAACGACAATAATATTCTGAATAGTGTGGATATTCTGTTAAAAACTGCATGGCGGTTTTCATAATTTTACGCTGCTTAGATGCAGACACCACTTCGTAGGCTTTGCCATAGCCAGTTTGCGAACGCGCTTTAACTTCTACAAAAATCAGTTGTTCTGCTTGAATAAAAATACCATCTATTTCACCAAAAACACTGTGATAATTCTGCTCCAGCATACGCCAACCGTGTTGATGTAAATATTGCCAAGCCGTCTGCTCTGCCCATGTGCCAATGCTTTGCTGCAGTGTTTTTTGATTCATGCTATATCCGATTTTTTTTATTTTGTTATGGTGCGCAATCGTAGTATTCGCTGAAGTGCGATGACGCGAGTTTCACACGCCAGACTGCAATTCAGGTAGAATAAGCGCTTGGTCTGTAACTTGTATCAGACGCAAGCCAATACTGCTGTTGTTTCGTGTTCCATCATTTTTATTTTAGTTTGCTATTTCCCACGGAGAAAACTCAATGAGTGCCCAGTTATTTGTTGTTGCTACCCCAATTGGTCACTTAGATGATATGAGCTACCGTGCAATTGATGTGCTCAAATCGGTCAGCCTAATTGCCGCTGAAGATACCCGCACCTCTGCACAATTAATGAAACATTTTAATATTTCAACTCCGCTTACAGCCTGCCATGAACACAACGAAAGCAACAAGATTGATATTTTAGTCCAAAAATTACTCAATGGCGAAGACATGGCGCTCATTAGCGATGCAGGTACACCACTGATTAGCGACCCAGGTTTTAAACTGGTTCGTGCAGCACAAGCCAATGGTATTCGTGTGATTCCTGTGCCGGGTGCATGTGCAGCCATTGCAGCGCTCAGTGCGGTTGGCTTACCAAGTGATCGCTTTAGTTTTCAGGGATTTCTCGCTTCTAAACAGTCACAGCGATTACAACAACTTGAAAAGCTAAAAGATGAAACCCAAACCCTGATTTTTTATGAAGCACCACATCGAATTTTAGATTCAGTCAAAGATATGGCTGCCGTGTTTGGTGCAGATCGCCCTGTTGGCTTTGCCCGTGAAATCACCAAAACCTTTGAAACCATTAAAAAAATGACTTTAGGTGAATTGGCTGAATTTATCGCAGCAGATCATCATCAACAAAAAGGTGAAATTGTATTGGTGGTGGGGGGAGCGAGCGAAGAAAAAGACATGGAACAAGAAAAATTAGATCAATTATTGCAGCGTTTGTTGCAAGATTTATCGGTAAAAGCAGCATCACAATTGGCGGCTGATCTAACAGGGATTAAAAAGAAAATTGCCTATCAACGTGCGTTGGAATTAAGCCAAGCAGCTGAATAAGCCGATTGAGCAATAACAGTGATGACGATCATCGCGCATAAAAAAAGCATCACCCTTTATACAAGGTGATGCTTTTTTATCTTGAAGTGATAAACATTAGAGCAGCCTGCATAGTAAGCATCCCGCCCTAACTCACTCAACAGTTCAACGAATAAATTCAATCAACAAGTTCAGCAAGCACGTTCAACAGATTAGTCGCGCGCAGACTCATCTGGTGGCACTTCGGTAATTTTTCCGCCACGCGCCAAGAATGCAGCCACTTCATCTTCCAATGCCTGACGCTGTTTTAGTTTGGCAGTTACAGTGAGAGTTTCTGCTTCTGCAAGATCACCATCTACAGCACCTTCTTCTGATTCTGCTGCACCTTTTTCAGCCGCTTTCGCTTCATCTTCGTCTACAGTTGAATCTTCTACATCATCGTAATCGTTCATGTCCGTCATCTTAATCTCCCCACAAATGACTTCAATTTAGTCCAAGTGAAAACTGGTTATGAATTACGATGAAATTTAGCAATCTCTTGGCCTTTCGCATAGAGTCTAGATTAAAAAAAACGTATCTTTTTTAACCAAATTCGTAATCAGGTATGTATGACCGTACAAAAAACGACTGTTTTGCTTTAAACCGCGTAGCGTGTGTCTTTAAGCAGGCTTAATCCACTGGCTTGTGACATAAAGGCATCTTTTAACGCAGGCAGCTGCTCCACCTGTTTTAAACCAAAGTTACGTGCCCACACCACAGGGAATAAAGTGGTGGTTTCCATCCAGCCAATCGCAGACATACTATGCATCATGGCATCATTTTGTCCTTTACGACGATGCTCGTAACGCTTTAAAGTTTGCTCATGCGCCCAAACACCACGTTTGAAATCATGCAACAACACATCGCACAGTACGGCTGCATCCAGACAACCAATATTCACGCCCTGCCCTGCAAGCGGATGAATTACATGCGCGGCATCACCAATAAGTGCCAAACCATCTTGCACATAACGCTGCGCTGCACGTGCTTTCAGTGGGAAAATAGCACGTGGGGTTGCCTCTAAGACTTCCCCAAGCATGTGATGACTTTCACGAGTCAAAAGTTGGGTAAAGTCGTCATCATTCAGTTTGGCATATTCTTCGGCATAGTCATCAGGCAAAGTCCAAACAATCGACTGCCAATGCCCTTCCTGCTCGGCGTGTAAACTTGCCATCGGTAAATAGGCCAAAGGACCAGTTTCTAAGAAAATTTGACGTGCAACATGCTGATGCGGCTGCGCAGTACGAATTGCACAGGTTAGACCTGCCTGACGATAATCCAACACATCAAAATCAATAAAGGCTTGTTCGCGCACAAAGGAGTTAGCACCATCTGCGCCAGTGACTAGCTTAGTCTGTAATTGTGTACCATCGGCCAAATAAATGTGCCAAACGCCAACACCACGCTCTAAACGGGTCACTTTGACTTGCGTTCGATAATCTTGCACTTGTTGCAACATTTGCTGCTGAATCGCTAGATTTAAAATGCTTGGCTCGACCATTGAACCCAGAGCCTGCTCAATAGCGGGTGTACGTTCGTTACTTGCCCCAAAGTTAATTTCGCCATAGCCATTTTTATTCCAAACCTGCATGCCGCTATACGGCATATGTCGCGCCAGTTTAGACCAGACATTGACTGTTTTTAACAGGTGGATGGTGGCCTGACTTAAAGCCAATACACGCGGATTGGCAACTGCAAGGGTTTTCTCTGCATCTAAAATAGGTGCGGCATCTAAAACTGTAGCCTGCACACCCCCTTGTGCCAATAAAAGTGCAGTTAAGCCTCCCACCAAGCCGCCACCAATAATGACGACATCTAACACTTGCGTTTGTTGATTTGCTGTGATCATGCTTTTAACCCCATGGCATAATTGGCGACCAAAGGTTTAATGCCTGGAATGGTATCAAACGCGACTAAGCCTGTATTACGCATAAATTTCAGGATTGGGTTTTGATTGCTAAATCCACGTACCACGCTGTCACAGAATTTAATGACTCGCTGTTGATCTTTCAAACGCGATTGTTCATAGTCACGCAGCATTGCAGCATCGCCTAAATCTGCTGACTGTGCCGCCTGTTCGGTGAGATAACGCAATAATACGTAAGCATCTCGCATACACAAGTTAAAGCCCTGCCCTGCGACTGGGTGAATGGTATGCGCTGCATTACCCATCAGTACAACGCGACCAACCGCCTGTTTTTCTGCCAGAACTTGTGACAATGGAAAACTAAAACGACGTCCTGTTTTTTCAAACTTCCCTGCACGATCACCATAGGCTTGTTGCAAGGCATTTAAAAAGTGTTGATCATTTTCATCGCCCATCCATTCATGTTCTGTCCCTTTTGGCACAGGCCACACCACGGAACGGCGATATTCACCTGGCAGGGGCAGCAACGCCAAAGGCCCTAAGTGACTAAAACGCTCAAAACCCACATGCGCATGCGGCTTGGAGGTTTGCACTGTGGTCACAATCGCTACTTGGTCATAATCATGTTCCGATGCACCAATGCCCAAGGCTTTACGGCAGAAAGAATCACGACCATCGGCAGCAATCAGTAGTTTGGCAGCAAGCTGTAATTGTTCCTGACCACGTACCGCTTCAATATAGGCAAAATCTGTATCTTGTTTAAGACTGGTGACCTGCACACCATCAATCAATTCAATCAAAGGTTGTTTACGCACTTCGGTCAGTAACACCCGACCTAACCATGCATTTTCAATCACCTGACCAAAGCTTTCGACTTTTTCTTGTTCGGCCAATAAACGTGCCTTGCCAAAACTACCTTGTTCGGTAATTTGAACTTCTAAAATAGGCGTAGCATGTTCTTGCAAGGCATCCCATAAACCTAGCTCTTGGTAAATTTGTACGCTGCGACGCGACAAGGCACTGTTACGTGCATCAAAACTGGAATGATACGGCGCAAGGTTAGCATCGTCATAATTGGGGTATTGAATCGCTTCTAGCAACTTTACTGCAATGTTTGACTTAGCCAACATCAAGGCTAAGCTTAGCCCGACCATACCACCGCCTACAATGATCACTTCTTGTTGCATGCCTTGATCCTTTTTATGAGGTATTCGACTTCAAAAGATTCAATCGAAATACGTATAATCTGTAATGGATTTTATCTTACCGCAAAGTCATTTATTTTTATAATGAATTAGTGTTGAAGCTATGGAAGATGATTAGACTTCTTGCAAATGCCCAATTCAAACTATAATTATTAGTCCCTCATCTTCTTGCTCCGAGCCATGTATGACACAAGAGAAGATAAATTCAATACTTAGTATTATTGATGGCTGATGATTGATTTTAGAATAAGCTCAACGATAAAAATGATCTCACATAATGGTTATTATACAAACTATCTTTGTAATGCATATTGCATTACAATATTTCCATACATTCAATAACTGAGAGAAGTGATGGCTACTGTTAATTTCAGGGTCGATGAAGCCCTTAAAGAAAAATCTTATTCAATCCTTAAAGAACAAGGTATCTCACCTACCGATTTCTTCACCAATATTCTTGAATATGTGGCAACGACTGGAAAACTTCCTGTACAAAAAGTATTGCTTTCAGAAGAAGATGCAGAACTATTGGCACTCGTCCGTAAACGCATGAATGATCCTAAAGAGATGTTCGAGGAAGTCACATTAGATGACTTATAATCTTTTACGTCATAAGGACTTCACTGCAGAATGGGAAAAGCTTCCGAGTGCTATCCGCGACCAATTCAAGAAAAAATTAGCCAAAGTCATTGAGCAGCCACATATTCCAAAGAACATGCTTAAAGGTGATCTTGCTGGCTGCTATAAAATCAAATTATTAAAAGCGGGTGTCCGACTTATTTATCAGGTCAAAGATGATCAGGTCGTTATTTTGCTCATTACCGTTGGAAAGCGTGCTGATAACATTGTTTATGATGAAGCAAAAAAGCGGATCAAAGACTAAAAATTATTTACATACTCAAAATTTACACGCGCTTTCTAATAAAAAAGCGGTAGTGTTCAAAAAACTGTGTCATTTCCTTAAACTGTTAAAAACAGGAATGATGCATTATGGCAACTACATTTGATTTTGAAACAGCCTTAAAACAACTCCAGTCAGGACAAGCACTGACTGGAGAAAATGGCATACTCACCCCTTTAATTAAACAGCTGACCGAAGCTGCTCTTGAAGCAGAAATCGAGAATTACATTGAAGCGAATCCGAAACAAGGTAATCGCCGCAATGGCTATACTCGCAAGACAGTAAAATCTACATCAGGTTCATTTGAGCTTGAAACCCCTAGAGATCGAAATGGTGAATTTGAGCCACAGTTAGTTAAAAAGAACCAGACCAAATTATCAGAAGAAATTGACAATAAAATCATATCACTCTATGCACTTGGTATGAGCTATCGTGATATTCAAAAGCATGTTGCTGATATGTATGGATTGGAGATTTCAGATGGTGCTATCACCAATATTACAGATAAGCTCCTCCCTCAGTTACAAGCATGGAAACAACGCCCACTCGATACAATTTATCCCTTTGTTTGGTTAGATGCCATACATTACAAAGTGAAGGATAAAGGTGTTTATGTGAGCAAAGCGATCTATACCATTTTAGCTTTAAATGTTGAAGGTAAGAAGGAACTACTCGGCTTGCATTTGTCGGAAAGCGAAGGGGCGAACCATTGGCTTAGTGTACTGACAGACCTACAAAATCGTGGTGTTCAGGATATTCTGATTGCCTGCCTTGCGAAGCAGCGCTTCTCAGGACTAAAAGGTTTCCCCGAAGCCATAGCAGCGATTTACCCTCAAACAGAAATACAACTGTGTATCGTTCATCAAATCCGTAATTCTTTACGCTATGTTGCCAGTAAAGATCAGAAGGCATTTATGGCTGATTTAAAGCCAATTTACCGTGCTGATACCAAAGGGGCGGCAGAAGTAGCACTGGATGAGCTAGAAGAAAAATGGGGCGAAAAATATGGTGTGATCATTCAGTCATGGCGTACCAAATGGCATCTACTATCCGCCTATTTCAAATACCCTAAAGCGATTAGGAAGCCGATTTACACCACCAATGCCGTTGAAGCCGTACATCGTCAATTCCGCAAACTAACCAAAACCAAAGGAGCTTTCCCCAATGAGGATAGTCTGATGAAATTGCTGTATATTGGTATTCAACAGGCATCAGAAAAATGGACAATGCCTATTCAGGAATGGGGACAAACGATTACTCAATTATCCATTTACTTTGAAGGTCGATTAGATGATATAATTAAAATCTAGTCAAATTTACTGACACAGAATTTTGAACGCCCTCAAAAAAGCTGATCACTTGACCAGCTTTGATTAGACCCAATTAAGCAGATTTAGCTTTTGCCATCAATGCTTCAATCTCTTCTACGGTTTTCACCACTTTTGAAGTCAGATTCAATGGCCCGTTCGCAGTCGCAACAATATCATCTTCAATACGGATACCTATACCACGCCATTTAGCATCTACCGTTTCATCATCGGGTGCAATGTATAGACCCGGTTCAACGGTCACCACCATACCTTCTTCATAAACACGCCAGTCTTCACCGTGTTTATAGCTGCCGACATCATGCACATCCATGCCCAACCAATGCCCTGTACCGTGCATATAAAACTGGCGATAACTTTCCGAAGCAATAATTTCTTCTAAATTGCCCTGCATAATGCCTAGATCAAGCAAACCTTGCACCAAAATACGCACCGCAACATGGTGTGGTTCTTTATAGGAGTTACCAATTTGTACAGCTTCAATTGCTGCAATTTGCGCATCCAATACAATGTTATACAGTGCTTTTTGTTCTGGACTGAATTGACCATTCACGGGAAAAGTACGGGTAATATCTGAGGCATAGCACTGATATTCACAGGCTGCATCAATCAGGACTAAATCGCCATCTTTAAGCACTTTGTCATTTTCGACATAATGCAAAATGCAGGCATTTTCACCACCACCGACAATACTGTTATAGGCAGGTACGCAGCCATTTTTACCAAAAATATAATTCAGTTCAGCTTCTAGCTCATATTCCATCATGCCTGCTTTTACTGTTTGCATGGCACGAGTATGTGCTTCTGCACTAATATTTGAAGCAATTTGCATCAGTTCCAATTCAGACTCAGTTTTATGCAAACGCATTTCATCCAGCAAACGATCTAACTGAACAATTTTAGCAGGTGCAGTATTGCCTTGACGATGTTGTGCATCGGCTTGTTGGTTCCATGCCGCAACACGTACATCAAATTCAGTCTGCTGCCCTAAACGATAATACAACGTGTCTTTATTGACAATTTTGGCGATGATTTCTGCATCTAATTGCGCAATTGCAAAAGACTCATCTGCCTCAAACAGCTCAATTGCACCTTCTAAACCTGCGCGATAACCATTCCAGATTTCCATTTCACGGTTACGTTCACGGCAGAACAACGTGTAGGTATAACCTTCATCAATTGATTCATAGGTTTCAATCACCGCAACTGCTTCAGGTTCGGCAAAACCTGTTAAATAGAAAAAACTGCTGTCGGCACGATATTTATAATCTGCATCACGATTACGCATTGCCACAGGACTAGTTGCAATAATTGCGACACTATTAGGCCCCATCAGTTCTGCAAGTTGATCACGACGTTCTTTAAATTCGACTTGAGTCAGTTTTTTCATAAATACGGTCTACATATATAAAATGATGAAAATATGATTGTTGTAATGACTTAAAGCACCTTACACCGACTTAACTTAGGCACACAACGCCCGATTAACTCGGACGGTGTGGCGTAAACATTTCAACAACAGCACTTGCGTTTTGTGTTGTTTGTACGGTTTGTTGACGCGACTTAGCATGTAAGTTTTGCAATAAAGAGCTTTCTTCTACAGGCACTTTTTTACGTCCTACAGATAAACTCACAGGAATCAAACGTACAAATTCATACAATTCCTGATAGCTTTCTTCGCCTTCTTCATCATTGTCTGAATCTTCAAATTCAACCGCAGCGACATCTTGTAAATGCTCAATCAGTTCGATTTCATCTGAACGAATATGCCCAGAAGCTAAACCAAACCCAAGCACGACGCCTGCACACCAATCCGCCAAAGCTTGCACACGTTCTTGTAAAAGATGTTCATCATCTGGCAACAACGGCAAATAATCCAACTCATCTTCAGACAAGGCATGTGCGACATCTTCTGATTCATCGGTTAAAAGTGAGAGTGCGGCTGGCTCTAATTCTGGCACATTTAAAGTTTCTAAAATCTGCTGCCATTCGGTTTCGGTTGGTGCATTTGTCACACAAACTATACCTGTCAGCAAGCCATGTAACTCACTTGGGCTTGAAATTTCTTCAATGTTAGAAAAATTGCGGAACCATTCCGACCAACCTGAAATATCGTCTTGCATTCGTTTATCCAATCTCTATACTTCGTATATATTACCTTTGTTTGCAATACTGTGCGACCACGATATGTTAGAAGAATTACAGCGTCTACAAGCGTATATTGGTGTTTTAAAAACACGAATTAATCATTATGAAAGTGAAAATGCCGCCCTCAGCACAGCCAAGCAAACTGCTGAGGAACAGCATCATGCTCAAATTGTTCAAAGAAACGGCATCATTACTGCCAAGCAAGATGAAATTGAGAATCTGACTGAGCAATTAAGCAGCACGCAAGCGCAATTACAGCAGTTAAATCAAGATGCGACAGCACTGGCAGACCGTTACAGTCGTTTGGAAAAAAGCTGTACTGATTTGAAAAACCGCTTTCAGGAAATTTTGGCTGAGCGCAATGAATTACGCATTTTAAAAGAAAAAATGCTGAATGATCAGCGTTTAAATCAGCACGAAATTCAGACACTCAAACAAGAACGTGAAAGATTGTTACAAAAAAATGAGCATGCAAAAGCCAAAGTGGAAGCCATTATTCAGCGTCTTGCAATTTTAGGTACAGCTCAAGATCATCATGCGCAAGAAATTCAACAACTTGCCCACCCTGCCGAAGTGAGTGAGGAAGGTTAATATGTCAGTTCAAATTCCAATTGATTTACGTGTTTTAGGACATAGTTTCCGTTTAGCCACAACTGAAGAAAAAAGAGAAGATTTAGAGCGTGCGGCACAATTATTGAATGAACGCTATGATGAGTTTCGTCGTAAAGCGCCCAATATGGAACCGAGCAAACTGATTATTGTGGTGGCTTTAGAGTTGATGCAAGAGGTTCTTTCTATGAATAAATCTTTGCAGCATTATGAGCATTGTGAGCGTTTACTCAGCACCATTTTGCAAGAAGTTGAAGCCCTTACTTAAGTGGTGTTTTTTTGACTTAAGTTTGCATAAAGGCTATGCAAACAAGCTCTATCTTTATAGTTAATTCGTGAACATGAGTTGCCAAGCAACTGAGATGGGTTATACTAATTCTAACTCTGAGGTGTTCGCCAGCGAGTCTATATCCCTGCCGATACTTTAATCTTAGGATTGTGTTCTGCATATTTAGAGCGTATGCCCATCTCGTATGGGAAACCCAGCAAGTATGCGTCGCGTCCGCCTTGAACTTTTTCGGGTTCAGGGTAACGACATGCAGCGGCATCTTCGGAGCTATTTATTTTTAAATATCTAAAAATAAAATGTCTAAAAAATATAAAATCGTTTAGAAAAATGTATCAGCAGAAACCTTAAACCGCTCAGACAGCGCTTTAATATGACGAATATTCAACTGGCGTTTGCCGCTTAAAATCTCCGAAATCACAGATTGAGTTGCAACCTCTGCCAAGTCAGATTGACCTAATCCATGTTGCGCCATCAAAAAAGCTAAAGCAGCACGACCATCTCCATGAGGAATAGGCAGGTGTTCATTTTCATAAACAGAAACCAAGTCACCGAGTTGATGAATCAGCCCCATTAAAGGATGCGTTTCATCATCACCAACAATATCTAAAAGCTCATCTAAAGCCTCGACAAGTGCATGAAAATCTTTTTCATTTTCTGGTTTACTCAGCAAAGGAGCAACGTAGTGCCAGTGATCTACAGCCTGTTTAATCATTGCGTTCATACTAATCCTCCTTCCAATGACCTTTGTCATATTCTTTATGGGATAACACATGACGAATATACACACGCTTTGCCTGATACATCACAACAGCAATAAGTCGAATCTTATTCCCACCAATATCGAATACATGAAACTTTCCAACTTTATCAACTGCTGGAAATAACTGCTTCATTTCGGCAAAGTCTTTCGGATCATTTGCCTTAATAATTCGATACCAACCATCGAGTGCTGTTTCAGCCTGTGGCCACTTGTGCATTGCCTCTATAATTCTAGCGTGGGTGATCACATGCATAATATTTTATCGCATTTTGCTATAAATCAAGTATAAACTGATTATCGCATATTGCAATATTTTATAGCGAATTAAACAAACTCAGTTTCACCAACTTGATGATAGTGACGATTAAAATAAACCAACGCCTGATCTTGTTGATTTTTTTGAATAGCAACAATTGGGCAAATAAAAATAGTATGCGTCCCCACTTCTTGAATTTGTGAAATTTCACAATCAAAACTGACCAATGCATTTTTTAATATAGGAGCACCTGTTTCCAAAGCTGCCCATTCAGCCTGCTTAAAACGCTCATCGGAACTCAATTTTGATGAGGCAAATGCATTAGAAAGATGTTCTTGTTCTGCATTTAGCACATTCACACACAGCACTTTATTCTCTAAAAAACTGAGATGAGAACGCGATGATTTGTTCATACACACCAATAATGTTGGCGGTGTATCTGTCACGCTACATACCGCAGATGCAGTAAAACCATGACGTCCTGCATCTCCCATTGTCGTCACTACATTGACTGCACTTGATAAGAAAGACATTGCATTTTTGAAGTCTGTTGCTTTAACCATCACCGTATTCCAACACTCAACTTTTTTAGAAAGTTCAAAGGATGCTTTTTGCCTGAAAAAGCATCCCTGATTCACTTAACTTAAATTCACTTGGCTTGAATTCACTTCGCCTGATCGAACGCTTAACTAGATAATTCTTGGCGAATAATCTTCGTACCAGCAGCCAAAGCCTGTAACTTGCCTCGTGCAACCTGACGACTCAATGGTGCCATTCCACAGTTAGTCGATGGGTACAACTTGTTAGCATCGACAAATTGCAATGCTTTGCGCAATGTATCTGCAACTTCATCGGCTGTTTCAATCGTATTCGTTGCGACATCAATCGCACCCACCATCACCTTTTTACCACGGATAAGTTCAAGCAAATCCATCGGAACACGTGAGTTGTGACATTCCAGTGAGATAATATCCAAATTAGACTGCTGTAGTTTTGGGAAAACTGCTTCGTATTGACGCCATTCTGAGCCGAGTGTTTTTTTCCAATCGGTATTGGCTTTAATGCCATAGCCATAGCAAATATGCACGGCTGTTTCACATTTCAAACCTTCTAACGCGCGCTCTAATGTTGCCACGCCCCAGTCATTCACCTCATCAAAAAACACATTAAACGCAGGTTCATCAAACTGGATGATATCCACGCCTGCTGCTTCAAGTTCACGCGCTTCCTGATTCAGGATTTTGGCAAATTCCCACGCCAGTTTTTCACGGCTCTTGTAGTGCGCATCGTATAAAGTATCAATCATGGTCATAGGACCAGGCAACGCCCATTTGATGGGTTGATCTGTCAGTGAACGCAGGAATTTGGCATCTTCAACAAAGACTGGTTTTTGACGAGAAACTGCACCCACCACAGAAGGGACACTGGCATCATAACGATCACGAATTTTGACTGTTTCACGTTTCTCGAAATCGACACCTTCAAGGTGTTCAATAAAGGTGGTGACAAAATGCTGACGGGTTTGCTCCCCATCACTCACAATATCAATCCCTGCTTGCTGTTGTTCATGCAGTGATAGACGTAGCGCATCTTGTTTTGCGTCCAGTAATTCTTGCCCTGTTAATTTCCAAGCTGACCAAAGCTTTTCAGGTTCTGCCAACCACGAAGGTTTAGGTAAGCTGCCAGCCGTTGAAGTCGGTAATAAAATAGCCATTTTGAATCTTCTATCTAAATTTTAAGTTAAGCAACACGTTCTTGATTGGTAGCATGCGGCGGTACGAATTTGGCAGCCCATTGTTCAAGAATGTCTTGATAAGGTTTGATAAAGTTTTCTTCAGTCCATTTACCCTGCTTGACTGCCAATTGAGCTCGCTCAACACGGTCATACACAACCTGGGTCAGAGAATAATCCTGATAATTCAAACTTGGCTGATAGACCTCGCCTGCAGGTGAGTTGGTGTTATAAATTTCAGGACGATAAATTTTCTGGAAACTTTCCATGGTACTGATGGCACTGATCAGCTCAAAATCTGTGTAATCACGCAGTAAATCGCCAGAAAAATAGAACGCAAGCGGTGCATTGCTATTTTCAGGTTTGAAGTAACGCACGGTTAAACCCATTTTTTCAAAATAGTCATCGGTTCGTGAATATTCATCATTTTTATATTCTGTGCCTAAGACAGGATGCACATTGGTCGTACGATAATAAGTTTTTGTGGTTGATACGCTCAGGCAAATCACAGGTTGTTTTTGAAACTCAGCTTGGAACACTGCTGAACTGACCAAATGCTGATAAAGCTTGCCATGTAAATCACCAAAACTTTCAGGCTTTTCATTTACTTTGCAGCCTAATGCTGGCAAGACCACACTAAAATCATAATCACGAACATACGATGAAAAACTGTTGCCAATCATGCCTTCAATACGTTCATTTGTTTGATGATCTGTGATCGTACTTTTTAGCATTTCAATGAATGGAAAAGTTTTGCCATTTCCTTCAATATCAATTTCTGCAGAAATAATGTCGATTTCAAGCGAATAACGATCACCTTTTGGGTTATCGCAAGATGCCAGCGAGTTAAAACGATTATTGATCATCGCTAAAGTTCTGCGTAAATTTTCCTGACGGCTTTCACCACGCGCCAAATTTGCAAAATTGGTGGTTAAACGCGTGTTGTTAGCAGGTTCATAGTTTTCGTCAAAACGAATACGTTTAATTGAACAGGTGAATGGCTTTGTCATGATGATCTACTACCCAAATTTAAAAAGTTAAAATTTCTGAATGAGGGTATTTATACTGGAACGACAAAGTGAATAAAAATGATTTAACCTCAGTCCAAAGTGAATTTTATTCACCTTAATTTAAAATATGCAGCAAAACATCTAAA
This sequence comes from Acinetobacter sp. YH01003, assembly GCF_013420525.1. NCBI lineage: Bacteria > Pseudomonadati > Pseudomonadota > Gammaproteobacteria > Moraxellales > Moraxellaceae > Acinetobacter > Acinetobacter sp. YH01003. The sequence goes on from NZ_VOXY01000014.1 coordinate 45,817, forward strand.
AATGATGGTTTTTCTGTTATCCCTTAAATTTAAAAATTAAAATAAATATTTCAATAACAACAAGTTAAAACCAAAAAATATTTTTATTCCGATAAATATTGAAGAGTATATTTTAGAGGACAGCACATAGTTCATTCAGTAGATTTCAGCCCTGAATGAATGAAACTCAGCTTGAAGTTAGAAAATCTCAGCTTCTGATTGGCTTGGTTTAGCATCTTCGTGATCAAAATGTATTCAGTTGGTCACATCAAAAAACAACGAGCAAAAAATCGGCAGGCAAAAAAATAGGTCAATTCGTCAGTTGACCAATTGACCTTACGATAAGCTCACTCGGAGCTTCTTAGATGATGCAGTTTTATTGAACTTGTGCAGGAAAATCATCTTCTGCCAATGCAGCGGTAATTTGATCTACTGTTGCAGTGCTTTCCACAGTCACAATTTTAGTCGCTAAATCGACTTCAACTTTTGCAGCAGGATCAACATCTTGAATGGTTGCCGTGACACCACGTGCACAACCGCCACAAGTCATATTTTCAATCAATAGTTTCATTGCGAACTCCACACTTCTGCCTTTGTTGAACTGTAGTTTAAAGCTTACCATGCTGGCAAGGTCAAGCCTATTTTGGGCTAAAATTTACTTGACCTTACCATCGTGTCAATCTATATGCTAAACACATCCTCCAAATTATAGAGACGACCATGGACGCAAAACACCCAAATGCCTCTCCCTATCAGGAAACTTTGTCTATAGAAGGCATGACCTGTGCCTCATGTGTCGGGCGTGTCGAAAAAGCCTTAAAAAAAGTCGATGGTGTAGAAAAAGCTGAAGTGAATCTTGCAACAGAAAAAGCACTGATTCACGCATCGCAACCTTTAGACCGTGCACTGCTCATTAAGGCAGTGCAACGTGCAGGTTTTGATGTAGCTGCCATTCAACCAATAGAACTGTCTATTGATGGCATGACCTGTGCCTCGTGTGTAGCACGTGTCGAAAAAGCCTTAAAGAAAGTGTCTGGTGTAGAACAAGCCAATGTCAATTTGGCGACTGAACGCGCATGGATTCAACCGAATGCCACAGTTTCTAGCCAAGACCTGATTCGAGCGATTCAAAAAGCAGGTTATGACGCCAAACTGCTGCAACACGACTCTAACGAACAACACGATAAAAAGAATCTGGAACAGCAACAACTGAAACGTGATTTAGTAATTTCACTGATTTTAGCCTTGCCTGTATTTATTCTGGAAATGGGCTCACACATGATTCCCGCCTTTCACATGTGGGTGATGCACAATATTGGGCAACAACAAAGTTGGTTGATTCAATTTGCTTTAACCACATTGGTGCTGCTGTTACCAGGACGTCGTTTTTATCAAAAAGGGATTCCAGCGCTGTTACGTTTTGCGCCTGATATGAACTCTTTGGTGGCTGTGGGAACTTTGGCTGCATACAGTTTTTCATTGGTAGCGACATTTATGCCACAGCTTTTACCAGAAGGCACAGTGCATGTTTATTATGAAGCTGCGGCAGTGATTGTCAGTTTAATTTTGCTAGGGCGCTATTTCGAAGCCAAAGCCAAAGGTCGCACTTCACAAGCCATTCAGCATTTAATTGGTATGCAAGCCAAAACTGCGCGTATTCATCGAGATGGTCAAATCATTGAAGTACCTGTGGCAGAAGTCAGTTCCAATACCATTGTCGAAATCCGCCCGGGTGAACGTATTCCTGTAGATGGTGAAGTAGTCGAAGGTCATAGTTATATAGATGAATCGATGATTACAGGTGAACCTGTTCCTGTGGCAAAACAAGTGGGCAATCAAGTTGTAGGCGGTACCATCAACCAAAATGGCACACTAAATATTCGTGCTACTGCCATTGGTGAAGCTTCGGTGTTGGCGCAAATTATTCGTATGGTCGAACAAGCGCAAGGCTCTAAATTACCTATTCAAGCCTTGGTGGATAAAGTGACCATGTGGTTTGTACCTGCCGTGATGTTATTGGCTGCACTTACTTTTATTGTGTGGTTTATTTTTGGCCCAGAACCTACCCTAACCTTTGGTTTAGTCAATGCAGTCGCTGTTCTAATTATTGCCTGCCCATGTGCGATGGGTTTAGCCACACCGACTTCAATTATGGTGGGAACAGGTCGTGGCGCAGAAATGGGCGTGCTGTTTCGTAAAGGCGAAGCTTTGCAGCTTTTGCAAGATGTTAAAGTGGTCGCGGTGGATAAAACAGGAACGCTCACCGAAGGCAAACCAACATTAACCGATTTTCATGTGCAATCGGGTTTTGATGCAGATCAGGTCTTTGCACTTTTGGCATCGGTAGAAGCGAAATCTGAGCATCCCATTGCACTGGCGATTGTGCAAGCTGCAACAGAAAAGCAAGTCAGTTTACTGCCTGTGACCGAGTTTGACAGCATCACAGGTTCAGGTATTGAAGCACTGGTGAATGGTCAACGTATTCAGATTGGTGCAGACCGTTATATGCAACAAATTGGGCTAGATGTTAGCGCTTTTAATGCAGAAGCTGCACGTTTAGGACAAGAAGGCAAAACACCCATTTATATGGCGATTGATCAACAACTGGCAGCCATTGTTGCCGTTGCAGACCCAATTAAAGACACGACTTTTGCTGCTATTGCAGCGTTGCATCAACTGGGTTTAAAAGTGGCGATGATTACGGGAGATAACCGACATACGGCTCAGGCAATTGCTGCACGTTTACAGATTGATCATGTGGTGGCCGAGGTTTTACCTGAAGGCAAGGTCGATGTTGTACGTGAATTACAACAGCAATTTGGACGTGTGGCTTTTGTGGGTGATGGTATTAATGATGCCCCTGCTTTGGCACAAGCCGATGTTGGAATTGCGATTGGGACAGGTACAGATGTTGCGATTGAAGCAGCCGAAGTTGTATTGATGTCGGGCAATTTACAAGGTGTGCCCAATGCAATTGCTTTGAGTAAAGCCACCATCCGCAATATTCGTCAAAATCTATTTTGGGCATTTATTTATAATATTGCCTTGATTCCAATTGCTGCAGGCGTGCTATACCCGTTTGCAGGTATTTTGCTCTCGCCTATTTTTGCTGCAGGCGCGATGGCATTATCTTCAGTGTTTGTATTGGGTAATGCGCTCCGCTTAAAATATTTCCAAGCAGCACAGGTTTAAATGCAACACACAAAGGGTTTAGAAGATTGTTCTACGCCCTTTTTATGAGAGAAGTCACATGAATATTGGTCAAGCCTCTAAGCTATCGGGTATTTCCAGCAAAATGATTCGTTATTATGAGCAAATTGGTTTGCTGGATAGCGCCAAACGCTCTGCTTCGGGTTATCGGATTTATTCTGAGCAAGATTTAAAAACTTTGTCTTTTATTAAGCATGCACGGGATTTGGGTTTCTCTTCTGAGCAAATGAAAGAATTGCTAGGTTTATGGAAAAATGCTGACCGACAAAGTGCAGAAGTAAAGCAGCTCACACTTAAACATATTGAAACCTTAAAACAGAAGATTGCGCAATTACAGGAAATGGCGAACTGGCTACAAAGCTCTGCAGATCATTGCTCTGGGGATGAGCAGGCAGATTGTGTGATTTTGAAGGATATTGAGTTGGGGAAGTGATTTGGAATTAAGCCTCCCCCCATTCAAACAAGACCTGACAGTTATCCACTTGTTAGAAACCATTGTTGTATCTGTCAGCTTAAATTTGACTTAGGAAATCTACATCCCTATCTTTTTTAATACATAGCATAAAAAAAATCACACTTTGGGGAAGTGTGGGGGGAAACTTTGAATATCTGTTACTTTATGGGAGCGTATTATATATAAAAACAATTTGAATTAGTGAGCATTCTATATAATTTACGAGATAAATTTAACACTTTTTAAGAATCTCTCCAATAAACTGCACAACAATCAAGTTTTAGCACTATTCATTACGCATATTTTAGCACGGTAATTCATACCCTTTTTCATTAATTAAACGAACCGCAGCATCACAGACTTCTGCATCATAAATTGTACCGTGTCCACGTATGACTTCTGCAAGTGCGACATCTACCCCTAATGCGAGGAGAAATAAATGACTTTAAGTCAAATACGTCTGGCGATACTAAGTCACGAGATAATTTAGGCATACTTTACCCTGCACCCAACCGATGAATGGTTTTTAGACTGACTTCGCTCACTACAGGTACGACAATATTCTGAAAAGACATCACGATATTTCCTATTTACTTGCAAGCCTGATTGAATCAATCTCTTTTATCATCTTACAAGCTATTGATCATTTTTTAAGGCATTTAAAGGTTGAAATTTAAGGAAATTTTATAAAAAACTCCAAGCTCAAACTCAAAAACCACATTACGACTTCATCTATTTCGTGAAATACCTCTCATTTTTAAACGATAAATTTTTTAGAATGATTTATGCTATATCACACATCAATAAACGAAAATTGAATAACAAGAGAGTTTGATCTATGCCACATTCTTACCACCTCGAAAAACACTATATTGAACGGTCTGGATGGTTACGTGCTGCAGTATTGGGTGCGAACGATGGGATCATTTCTGTGACCAGTTTGGTCGTGGGGATGGCAGCCAGTGGTGCATCTTCTCAAACATTGTTAATTACCTGTATTGCAGGCTTAATTTCGGGCGCTGCTTCTATGGCAGCAGGTGAATATATTTCGGTGAAATCTCAACAAGACATTGAACAAAATGACCTTGCGATGGAAGCACGCGAATTAAAACTCAATCCAGAGCATGAACTAAAAGAACTCACCAATATTTATATGATTCGTGGTTTAGATGCCGAATTGGCAGAACAAGTTGCCATACAACTGACTGCTCACAATGCTCTAGATGCCCATGCCCGTGACGAAATTGGTATTTTAGAACACACCTCAGCGCAGCCATTTATGGCAGCTTTTTCATCGGCATTGGCATTTACTGTAGGTTCATTATTCCCGTTGGTGTCTATTTTACTCTTACCTGAACATCTGTTAGACAAAGGCGTGATGTTGGTCGGTGTAATCAGTCTAGGGGTTATGGGTGCGCTTGCCAGCTATGTCGGTGGCGCAAGTATGTGGAAAGGTGCATTGCGTGTCATGATCTGGGGTATTGTCGCCATGGTATTCAGTGCGTGGATTGGTTCAATGTTCCATGTCGCTGTGGCTTAAAATCTAGAAAACTCAGTATAAAAATCTGCCCTATCTTTGGATAAAAATATGTTCAGAGATAGGGCAAGCTTCAGAAATAACATGAATGAACAGCTTATCCATGCAAAGTTTATATCTCTAAAACTTCTATCTTCAAAGTTAATCAAATAAAACTACAACAGATTCAGCCCACAATTTTAAGTCAGTTTTAAGTTTCAAATTTTAAACTAAAGCATCTTAAAGTCTTTTGAATCATTGACAATGTCTAAGCAGCCCGAATCACCACTTGCTCCATCTATCTTTGCCCGACTACGCTTTTGGCAAAAACCGATTTCTTTATTCTATTTCAATCTACTGCTTGCCCTATGGTTAGGCTTGGTATTGAACTATGGATTTTATGAGAAAATTCAACAATTCACACCTTATCAGGGCATTAAAGCCATAGGCTTATTGATTGCAACTGTGATCGTCATCGTATCGGCGTATCATCTGTTGCTGCAATGGCTAAACTGGCGTTGGAATGCCAAAATATTAGCCAGTATTTTGATTGTAGTCGGTGGATTCAGCGCTTATTTTGTTAATAGCTTGGGCGTAGTGATTACCGCAGACCAAATTCAAAATATGCTGCAAACCGATGTACGTGATCTTTTGTCTGTACGCTTAGTGGTTTGGAGTGTGCTGTTTGTACTATTGCCATTGGTCTTGGTGTGGTCTGTTAAAATTCAGCCGACTCATTTTGCCCGTCAATTACTGCAAAAGACTTTAGGCAGTGTAGTTTCGATTGTGCTGATTTTGGGTTTATTGTTCTGTTTTTATGTGGATTATGCTGCAATCTTCCGCGAGCATCGTGATTTAAAAGGCATGCTTTCTCCACAAAATGCGATTGCCTCTAGTCTATCGTATTATAAAAAGAAAGCACCCAAACAGAATTTGCCGCTGCTGCGCTATGGTGAAGATGCGCATTTAATTCAACGTGCGAAAGCAGGCACAGCACCCAAAATTATGCTGTTGGTGGTTGGTGAAACTGCACGTGCTGAAAGCTTCTCGCTGAATGGCTACGCAAAAAATACCAACCCTGAACTCTCTAAGCTGCCTGTGATTAATTTCACTCAAGTCAGCTCTTGTGGTACAGCCACGGCTGTTTCTGTGCCGTGCATGTTCTCGGGGATGCCACGCCAAAATTATGATGAACAACTGGCAAGTCACCGTGAAGGATTACTGGATATTGCTCAGCGTGCAGGTTATCAAGTCACTTGGATTGATAACAATTCAGGCTGTAAAGGTGCCTGTGATCGGGTGCAGCAATATCAAATTCCTGCAGAACTAAAACAAAAATGGTGTGATGCCAGCGGTGAATGTTTAGACGAAATTTTAGTAGACAGTTTACAGGCTTATCTTGCTCAACTGGACCCGAAAGACACGCGCTCACATTTAATTATCTTGCACCAAATGGGCAGTCATGGACCTGCTTATTTCAAACGCTCAACCGCAGCTTATCAACCCTTCCAACCGACGTGTAACAGCAATGCGATTCAGGGGTGCAGTGCCGATGCCTTACGCAATACCTATGACAACTCGATTGTCTATACCGACCATGTTTTAAGTCAGTTGATTCAAACTTTAGAGCAACAAAAAAACTATCAAACAAGTTTTTGGTATTTGTCTGATCATGGAGAATCGACAGGCGAACATGGTTTATATTTACACGGCGCACCGTATTCTATGGCACCCACTCAACAAACTCATGTACCGATGCTGATGTGGTTTTCAGAAACTTGGCAACAACAAAATGCTGCGCAAGTGAATTGCTTAAAAGCACAACGCCAAACAGCATTGAGTCAGGACAATCTTTTCCCAAGTTTATTGAGCTTACTAGATGTAAAAAGCCAAGTGATTGATCCGAAAATTGATATGCTGAATCAATGTTCTGCCCCATCTACCACTCAACCGCAGCACGAGTCGTAACATGCCTAAAATATTAATCATTGAAGATGATTTTATGATTGCCGAATCGACCCAAACCTTGCTCAAGTTACAGCAATTTGATGTTACTTGGGTGAACAACGGGATTGATGGCTTAAAGCAATTAGAGCAGCAAGATATCCAGTTGGTGTTGCTGGACTTAGGCTTACCCATGATGGACGGCATGCAGGTATTAAAAAACATTCGCCAGTTACATCTACAATTGCCCGTGCTGATTATTTCTGCGCGTGATCAATTGCAACAACGGGTGGATGGTTTAAATCAGGGTGCAGATGATTATTTAATTAAACCCTATGAATTTGATGAATTACTGGCGCGAATTTATGCCCTGCTCAGACGTAGCGGCGCACAAAATCCTGTAAACGATACCGCACATATTTTAAGTTATGGCGATTTAGTCTTAGATACCGAACAACATTTGGCAAAATTCAAAGGTGAATATATCGAATTGTCGAATCGTGAATGGGCAATTTTAATGGCTTTGGTCAGCCACCCTAATAAAATTTTCTCTAAAAGTAATTTAGAAGATAAATTATATGATTTTGACAGTGAAGTCAGCAGCAACACCATTGAAGTCTATATTCACCATTTACGCGCCAAACTTGGCAAGGACTTTATTCGTACCATTCGTGGTTTGGGCTACCGTTTAGGGCAAATTTAATGCAATCCTACTCTTTGCAAAAACGTCTGATTGTTTATGTTTCTATCTTTAGTGTCATGTTGGGCTGCGTTTTGGTATTTGCAGCGTATCGAATTGCCCTAGAAGAAATGAATGAAATTTTAGATGCACAAATGCAAAGTTTGGCGGAACGCATTGCAGCAAACCATCCAGAACCTACACAAAGCCAAATCGATTTAAATCAGAGATATAGCGAAGAAGACTTATTTGTCGATATTTGGTCATATACCGATGCAACACCACAATTACACCCTCAAGGTGTGTTGCTACAACCCGTAGAAAAACCAGGGTTTTATAATCATCAAACTGAATCTGGACTGTGGCATACCTATATTTTGCCGCAGGAAAATCTACAAATTCAAATTAGCCAGCAAAACTCTGTGCGCCAATATTTAGCTTTAGAGTTAGCGGCAAATATGTTTATTCCTTACGCGCTATTTTTACCCTTTGCCCTTTTGGCTTTGGGTTGGCTCATTCGTCATAATTTCCAACCGCTCAATGACTTTAAAAGCGAATTGGCACGTCGTAAAGCGCAGGATCTCAGCCCGATTCACATGTTGGATTATCCTGTCGAGCTTGCACCCACGATTCAGGAAATGAATCAGTTATTTACGCGAATTTCTGCCGCACAGCAGGAACAGCGCCAGTTCGTTGCCGATGCTGCACATGAGTTACGTACCCCGCTCACCGCACTTAATTTACAAGTACAAATTTTATTGCAGCAATTTCCACATAGTGATGCTCTCAATAATTTAAGCCAAGGGGTTTTGCGTTTACAGCATTTGGTCAATCAGTTATTAAGCTTAGCCAAGCAAGATGCCTCAGATAGTCTAATTGAAAACGATCAAACCCTATCTTTAAATCAAATGACCATTGCCTGTGTGGAACAGCTCATTCAATTGGCATTGCAAAAAGATATTGATTTAGGTGTCGAACAACGCCAAGAGTTGAATATTCATGGACAAAGTTCTGCTTTACATTCCATTATTTATAATTTAATTGATAATGCGATTAAATATACCCCCAAACAAGGCGTGATTAATGTGACTATTTTTCAGCAAGAACAACATGCAATTTTGCAAATTGAAGACAGTGGTGCAGGCATTGACCCCGCACTATTCAATCAAATTCGACAGCGTTTTTACCGTATTCATAACCATGCGGAAATTGGTAGTGGTTTAGGTTTATCTATTGTAGATAAAGCCACCCAACGCTTAGGTGCAAGTTTAGAGTTTTCTAAAAGTGCCAGTTTAGGTGGTTTATGTGTGCAGGTTAAATTTCCGATGCGTTAAGATCGGGTTTTAAGTTAGATTTTGAGTGTGCAATTTATGCGCCAAGAATGCATAGGCAACCACATTCAAACACCAAGTAATCCAGCCTGTCCAAAGATTATGACTAAAAAAATGTGCCCCGCGCATCATTTGCGCCCAGCCCATCCCCATGCCTAAAATACATGCTGCAATTAAGAAAAAATAAGCACGTTTAGGTTGAGCAACCCGATAAACAAAATATCCTACCAATAAAGCAAAACCACTTGAGGCATGCCCACCAGGAAAACAATGCCCTGCCGTTGCACTTAAATCCCACCAAACGCCATGCGCTGTGGCAATGCTCATATCCCACGGGCAAGCATGTGCCGACTGCGATTTAAGTATTGCAATCACACTGGTTGAAATCACCGCCATCCAAAAGAAATAGCCAAACTCCCAACGACGAGCACGTAATTTTTGAAATCTGAAAGACAGCAACCAAGCCAGCAAATAGCTCAGATATACTGCAATCAGGATATATTTGACATACCGATGATTTAATACAGCCAATGCCCAGTCTTGTCGAAGTGGAAATTCTGCATGAGCATCCACAAAGGGTTGAATGAGGTATAAATCTAGCCTGCCTGCAACGCTAAAGAAATTGAGCAATATCAGCAAACTCAGAAGGAGTAAAATTGCTTGAAGAAGTAAAAATTTTGAATGCTGATGCCGCATGAGGAATACTCAACTCACTATCTATTTTAAAGTCTGTTTTATGCTTGTTTTTTAAGGAATTAAGCAGAAATCAGGCATGCACCCCAAGTCAATGCGATAATTGCCAAAGCAACAAATTGCGCTGCACTGCCCATATCTTTGGCATTTTTAGACAAGGGATGTTGCTCAATTGAAACACGATCGACCACAGCTTCAATGGCTGAATTAATCAGTTCGACAATGATGGCAAGTAAACACACCACTATCATGATCACTTGTTCGACACGACTAACAGGCATGAAAAAACTGAGTGGAATCAGCAGTGAATTAATCAGAATGATTTGCCGAAATGCCGCTTCATTTTGAAAGGCGGCTTTAAACCCTGCCAAAGAATAGCTTGTGGCATTCAAAATCCTTTGTAAACCAGAAGTGCCTTTGTAAGGAGAGCGTGGAAGCATAGTGAATCTGATTTGAAATAAATCCGATGTTAAGTCACTTAGCTTAAAATTGGCTTAAATATAACCTTTTGAGACTATTAAATTAAATCTGTGTAATATGTAACATTATGAATGCCTATTGAATAATAAGACTCCATCTAAAGTAAGCTGTAAATACCATCAATTTCTTATTGTTGAATCTAAGGTTGTATCAATTGCTCGGCTTCAACTTGCTTAATATCAAAATCAGGACTTTCTTTGGCTTGAATAATTTGCACAGGAATAAAGCGCACTTGAACCACACTTGGTTTTCCACGTGGGTCTTGTGCTAATTTTTGATTCAATGCAGAAATCTGTTGAGGTTTTGGCGCTATATCTCCACGCAAGACTACGCGAATTAAAGTCATCTCTTTACGCCGATCAAACTGCACCGTATCAATCAAATTATTATGTTGATTAAATTGACTTTCAATCAAGCTTTCTACCTGATGTTCATACATCTGTTTATTTAACATCATCATAAAGTTAAAGCTTAAATAGATACCCAGCGCAAAAAGTACTAAAAGACTCACGATATTTCTTTTAATAAATTCAATTACTGTGCTATTTACTTCTTCATCTGAACCGCGTCTAAAACCTGCTGCCCATAACACCAGTGAAGAACTAATTTGAATAGCAACAATATTGGTCAGTGCCAACAGCAGAGCATTTGCTGCATGTTTCCATTCCAGATGCGCAATTAATATGCCACTTGCAACCAGCGGCGGTACCAAAGCAGTCGCAACTGCAACGCCAACAACAGCCACAGACAGACGTGGTGAAACGGCTGCAAATGCCCCTGCTGCACCACCCGCAAGTGCAATCATTAAATCCATAATGGTAGGCTGAGTTCTAGACAGAATTTCATGGGTGATAGGTAAGTTAATATTGATAAGACCTAAAATGATGCCAATACTGACAATCATCGACACACCTAAAACTAAGGTTTTAAATGCTGTTTTAAAAAACAACCATCGATTATCAATAAATGCTAAAGCCATACCTGAAATAGGGCCTAGCATCATCGCAACCAGCATTGCACCAATCACCACTGCGGCTGAATTTGACAATAAACCATAGCCCGCAATAATCGCTGCCAAAGCATTCATTATAAAAAAGGTTTTGCTTGGTAAGGCATCCGCTTGAATGTTCAACCGTACTTGTTTATGATCAATTTTTTTAGAATTTTCGCGCTCCGCCTGTTTGTATTTCAGCTTTTCTTTCAAAAGTTCATATTTTTCTTGTTCAGGACTGTCTTCAACCACTATCGTTGGATCTTGATCTTTTTCCAAAGCATACCTCCGTGTCAGCTAAAGAAGAATCTTTCCAAATCCTCATACGGCCGTAGACTTTGTGCAATTACGCCCATCATGTTTAGCTTCATACAATTTATTATCTGCAAGTTTCAGTACATCAGAAACATCTTCTGCATCTCGAGGCCAAAAAGCGATGCCAACAGAGATGGTGATTTGACCCATCTGATTAATCGTAGTTTCCTGCATGGTTTTTCTAAGCCGCTCTGCAGCTTTATACACCACATTTGCATCTGCAGTCGTCATTAAAACTAGAAATTCTTCACCGCCACTACGACAGCAAACATCCTGTTCCCTAAAATTAGTTAGCATTATTTGCGCGAGCGTTTTAAGTACCACATCACCTTGATCATGCCCATACTGATCATTAATTTGCTTAAAAAAATCTATATCAATGGCTAATACTGCAAATTCGGTACGAGTCTCTAGCAGTTCATTTAAAAATAATTGCATACCACGACGGTTATATAAACCTGTTAATGGGTCCGTATTGACACGATGTTTTAACTCCGCAATCCGATCACTAAAGGTTTCCGAACTCATTAATAATGAGGTTCTAAACTTTAAAACCTCGAAATACCACGGATCAACTTCTTTAATTTTATTTTCAATGTCCGCATGATTGAGCATACTTGCCATACGTGCCAAGCGGTTCAAAGGTGAAGAAATAAAGCTTGAGATATACCAAATCAATAAAAAAATAAAAAAGTAAAAAATGAAGATTCCAATCGATACTTTAAAAATCAGCGTATTAGCTTGTGCAAGTAAATCATCTGTGGGCTGCTGAGAAACTACAATCCAATTTACACTTGGAATATGTGCAAAACCCGCCAAATTATCTATACCTAAACTATTCTTTAAACGAATTGATCCCTTTGTATTCTTATTAATATAATCCAAACCTGTATTATTGATAATTTTTTCACCAATTCGCTTTTTATCTGGATGAAAAATAATACGATTATGTTGATCAATCACATACATATAACTTTTTTTATAATCATACTGAGTATTGAGCATGGTATTAATCAAGTTCTGCTCCTGTAAATAAATCGTACCACTGATTAAGCCTAAATATTGATGTGTTTTATTATAAATAGGTTGTGACATCATGACGATTAAATTATTACTTATAGACCAATAGGGAGATGAAATATAAGTTTTCTTTTTTTCAATAGATCCATCAATACCAATGGTACTATAAGCCTGATTAAAATTAAGTTTTAATGTATTAGGTGCATAAGCTAAAATATGTTTATTCTGCTCTACCAATAAAACACTATTAAAATTATTCGATTGATTTTTTAAGCGTTTTACTTCTTCTTTTCTAACTTGTGTATTATAAAATTTTTTTTCTAATAAACGTGCACTATAATCCAACTCTTGCAGCATATCTGAAAAATGTTGATTGGCACTGGTGGCAATTTTTTCTGCATATTTTTCATTGATCGAAAGTGAATTTTGAATTAATTGTTGTTTAATTACATAATTTAAAATAAAAATACTTACGACAAATAAGCCTGATACACTTAAAATTGTGGAAATTAAAATAAGTTTACGCAGATCCAATCCAAGTCGTAGTAAAAAATGTTTCAACAGTTCCTACCCCAAAAATTCAAAAACTGTGACAATTGCCAACTTTAACACATAATTTTACAACTCAATCACATAATTTTAAAGCAATATAGTTGAATTTTTGATGTTCAATTCAACAAATTGGATAATTCGCTTGTTGCTGACCACAAACTAAATCAGAAATATATCCTCTAAATACAATTTCTACCACACACTTCCTAAGAATGCACCGACTAATAACAAATAAAGACAACTTGAATTTTTTCGTTCTTATTTTTTGCTGAAAACCTTGTCTATTCGATAAATTTTTAGGGTCAATTACTCATAAAATTACAAAAAATAAATATTTATTCCATGCTTTAAATTTATCCTATCCACCTAATAAATAAGTTGACAAAAATAACTAATCATGCGAAAAAGTTTTTTTAGTTAACAGATGTTCACACATGCCTCGAATTGTTTCTGTACCACTTAGTTTAGAACAGCGAGAACGACTCATTTTTCTGGCCAAG
>NZ_VOXY01000015.1:0-48051 GCF_013420525.1 Acinetobacter sp. YH01003
CAATTTTCTGACTTAAATTTCGCTCAAATAAACTTCGAGTAATTTAAACCAATCAATCAATGAAATATTTTCGATCAATCAATCAGTAAAAATCCACACAAGTTGTTCTTCATAATCTCTTAATGATTTCCTGTTATTTCGTCAATAACAGCACCAATTCAATCAACACTGCGTTGGTGTGTTGCGTATTCTATACAGTTTTTGAATAGACGCAATATATTTTTTAGTTTTTTTTCAAAAAAAGCACCATCCGCCCAAATTTTAGACGCATTTCATATTTTTATCACACTTTTCTTATAATTTGTCTTTTTTTCGCACGTTACTGGATTGGTTTTTAAATAAATCCTTTTAAGGCGATAACAAAAAACAACCAGCTCAATGGAGCTGGTTGCAAATCAACATTAATTGGCTTGTTCTGCAAGCCATGACATGAATTTTTGTCGCTCTGCTTTAGTGGCTTGTTGCCACAATTGAATCAATTGTTGCTCTTTGCCCTGTGTTTGTTTTGCTGTAGGCAATGTTACTGAGGTGGTTTTCTCAGATGGCAACACTGCTGCCGCGGTATAAACTGCTGCTGGCTGATTGACCGCAGCACTATTTTGAGTGGTATCTACAGTTTTATTAAGCCAACTACCACCTAACCAACCAGTTGAGTTTACTTTAGCACCTGTTTGTTGTACCAGCAACTGATTCTTTTGATTATATAAACCAACGCTTGGTTGATCTTTGAATTCTTTTGCAGCATCGAAGTCTTTAGGTGGATTTACCAAAGCGAGTCGATAGTTTTCGCCATCTTGAAGAATTGGGGTTTTGAGTGTAATGACGTCTGATTTTAAAATATCGTGCGCACCATTATGATGTTCAAAATATTGTTGATAACGCAAGTTAATGACATTTTCACCCGCATTGACTTTCACTTGCTGTGCAGAACTGAATAAACCTGAACGAATTTGTTGATCATTTACAGCGAGCAACTTAATTTCTTCAGGTACTGCAATAGTTACTGCTGAAAATGCTGAACTACAAGCCATCAATGTAATACTTGCTATGCCTAATTTAAATGCCATATTTCACTCTATATCGTTTATTAAAGTTTGATTGCACTATGCAATGTATAAATGACAGTTTTATGACAATTCATGGGTTTAGGCATTTGCACATGAATAAGTAAGTTGTAAGGCACATCACTACCCCCAGAAACAAAAAAGTAGGATGAATCATCATCCTACTTTTTTGTCTGTGCAGTATGTGTTGCTAGAGCTTAGTTAAAGCTTTTGAAACGTGCTGCATCATCCATAAATGTTTTTTCACCAGCAGGTGCTTCAATTGAACCAAACACTAATTGTGCACGTAGTTTCCAGTTTGCAGGAATGTCATAAGTTTGCGCAACTTCTTCATCTACGATTGGATTGTAGTGCTGTAATGATGCACCCACATTGATTTCAGATAAAGCTGTCCACGCTGCGAATTGTGCAATCCCTGTCGAATGTTCTGACCATACTGGGAAGTTGTCTGCATATAGCGGGAATTGCTCTTGTAGACCTTTTACAACATCTTGATCTTCAAAAAATAAAGCTGTACCAAAACCTGCAATAAAGCTATTAATTTTTGCTTCAGTGTTTGCAAATGCTTCTGCAGGAACCATTTTATGTAAAGTTTCTAAAACGATGTTCCAAAATTGTGTATGCGATGCACCGTATAAAGTCACAACACGTGAAGTTTGCGAGTTAAATGCAGATGGGCTTAAACGAACTGCTTGTTTGATTGTACTTTCAATAGTTGCCTGATCTACAGAAACATTTTTACCAAGTGCATAGATTGAACGGCGTTTTTCTAATTGATTTAAAAATGACATTTTTAATTCCTCTGCAGAATTTTGTATAAATTAATTGATACAGCGATATTAAGCTTTTTATTCAGCATAAACATTACAAAAAATACGACAGTGTGTTTTATGTATAGAACGATTATAGTTATATAAAGTGACAAATGTATGTGACTGCATTTAGGGTCTGTTGACATTTCATAAATGGCTTGCGCTGTAGGCTAAAACTGAGCAGATCAGGCATGAAACGCAGGGAATAGCGAGACTATTGCCAAGTTTCATAACGCAATCTGAGAAAGTTTTAGCCACAGCCTGAGCAAAAACAAGCACTGCTTTGTTTGCAGCGCAAGGCGCAGCGAAGGACGAGCATATTTTTTGCTGCTATTGCGTTATGAGTCAGTCATTTAGAATGACTAAATTTCCTGCCTCATGCCTTATATCAGCTAAAAAACCTTGCGAGATATATCTCTCACGTCGCAAACATAGACGAAGTGTCAACAGACCCTATTACCTTTTATTCTATAGATATAGTCTATTGCAATATAAATATGCTGCGGTTCGCTCTTTGTAGCACATAATAATAAGCTGATTTGACCAATCTTCATCAAATGCTGTTATTTAAGCATAGACTTTAAATTGATTTTGATAGTGTGCATGACTCCGTTCGGTTACTTCTTCTTCAATTGATCCAAAAACGAGTTGTGAACGTAACAACCATGTATCTGGAATATCAAAATGCTCTGCCACAGCACGGTCTATGTTTGGATTATAATGCTGTAAAGATGCACCCACGCCTGAATCTGCCAATGCTGTCCACACTGCAAATTGCGCCATGCCTGAAGTTTGCTCCGACCAAATTGGAAATTCTGCAGCATTAAATGGAATTTTCTTTTGCAATTGACGAATCACTTGTTGATCTTCATAGAACAATACCGTGCCAAAAGCTGCTGCACATTGTTCGATTTTCATTTTAGTACCTGCAAAAACCTGCTCTGGTACAAACTGACGTTGTACTTCCTGTACTAAATTCCAAAATTTTTTATGTGATTCAGAAAATAAAATAACCACGCGCGTACTTTGTGAATGATGTGCCGATGGACAGCTACGCACAGCTTCCTGAATCAGCTCGGTCATATAAGTTTGGCTAAAATGAACGCGTTTTCCTAAAGCATAAATACTACGGCGCTTTTTTAATTGATCGATGAAAGTCAGTTCATTTGCGTCATAGTTCGGCTTTTTCTTAAGCTTAAAGTCTTTCGTGATATCTGCTGTAAGCACATGACCAATTTTATTTAACAGTGTCATTTTGACTTCCCCAAAAAATCAATCAAAATCAATCTAATATTTTTTCTTATTCTATATAGACGAAAGTGCTTTTATTCACATTCGTATTTTTAGCTGCTGCTTTTTACAACACTCAAACCCGCTAAAAACAACAAACTCCGCATTTTGCGAAGTTTGTGTGAAACTTACAGCATTTTACATTTTAGCTTTAAAACTTAATTCAAAACTTATTTTTCAGTTTCAAACAGTGCTGCAACAAATGCTTTGGCTGAGAATGGACGTAAATCATCAATTTTTTCACCCACACCAATAAAGCGAATTGGCACATGGCTACGGCTTGCAATGTTAAATAACACGCCGCCTTTTGCAGTGCCGTCCAGTTTAGTGATGGTGATGCCTGTTAAGCCAACAGCCTCATCAAACATTTCAACTTGGTTAATGGCATTTTGACCCGTGCCTGCATCCACAACCAACATCACTTCATGCGGTGCAGTCGCATCAATTTTTTGCATCACACGCTTAACTTTAGTCAATTCTTGCATCAGGTTGCTTTTGTTATGCAAACGTCCAGCAGTATCTGCAATTAACACATCAATGCCTTTGGCACGCGCACTTTCAAACGCATCGAAAATAACAGAAGCACTGTCTGCACCGTGACCTTGTGCAACAACGGCAACATCGTTACGCTCACCCCAAATCTGCAATTGTTCTGTCGCTGCAGCACGGAAAGTATCCCCTGCGGCCAACATGACTTTTTTACCTTCGCCTTGTAAGCGTTTCGCTAACTTGCCAATGGTTGTGGTTTTACCTACACCATTCACACCCACGACTAAAATCACATAAGGGGTTTTATTGGCATCAATATGTAAAGGTTTTACCCGTGGCGCAAGCAAAGCCACTAATTCTTCTTGCAAAGCCTTATATAAAGAATGTGAATAAATTAAGTCGCCACGCGCAGTACGCTCGGTCAAATTGGCAATAATGGTTTTCGTTGCATCTACACCAATATCTGCAACCAACAGTTGTTCTTCGACTTCTTCTAATAATTCATCATCAATTTCTTTACCGCCAATCAGAATATTCACCATGCCATCGGCAAAGTTTTTACGGGTTTTGGTTAACCCTTCTTTCATGCGACTAAAGAAACCACCTTTCGCAGGCGCATCCGTGTCTGATGATGTTTCTGCAGCATGTTCAGAGGTTTCTGCTTGTTGTAGAGGTGTTGTTTCAACAATCGGAATATTTACCGCTGGTAAATTCGGTAATGTGACATCATCATCTCCGATATCAGCATCAATCAAAAATTTATTTTGCCCATTAGATTGCTGTTGCATGCCGAATCCTTGAAAAGCATTGCGTTAAAAAATCGGATTCTAACATAAACCAATTGCTTTTACCTCGTATTCCAACCACATAGCCGCATACAAAAAATACCTACAGCAATCCTTGCCTTTCCGCTTTAATTTCTGAAAGATAAGCCGATAACGATTGATCTCCACTTGCTTATGTTCCAATTTTCGATGAAGTCTGTTTGTGCGTTGCTTTGGGGTTTAACAGCTTCGATTAGCCATGCTGAAGTTTTAGCTGCGAATAACACTTTTGAAACCACACTCAACAATGGTTTAAAAGTCATTATCCGTGAAGACCATCGTTCTCCCATGGTGATGACTCAAATTTGGTACAAAGTGGGCAGTAGCGATGAGTCGGGAAATACACTTGGGATTTCGCACGTACTTGAACACATGATGTTTAAAGGTACAGCCAAGGTGCCGAATGATGAATTTACCCGTTTAAGTCGTATTTATGGTGGCAGTGTCAATGCAGCAACCTTTACCAATTACACGAATTATTATCAGCTCTATCCCAAAACTTATTTCCCACTGGCTTTAGAGTTGGAAGCCGACAGAATGAGTAATTTGTTACTTCGCCAACAAGACTTTGAGCCTGAAATTAAGGTGGTGATGGAAGAACGGCGGCAACGTACCGATGATAATCCACGGGCTTTGGCTTTTGAACGCTTTAAATGGATTGCCTACCCAACCAGTCATTATCGCCAACCCATTATTGGGCACATGAAAAACTTGCAAAGCATTCAGCTGCAAGATGTACAGGCGTGGTACAAAAAATGGTATCGCCCCAATAATGCTATTCTAGTGATTGTGGGCGATGTAGATCATCAAGCCGCATTGTTGCAAGTCCAAAAGTATTTTGGAGATATTCCGAAAGCACCTACGCCACCGCGCAATGATGTGTTGGAGTTTGAACAATTAGGTTATCGGCACATGGAATTGTCTGCGACTGTGCAAGTTCCTAATTTATATATGGCTTGGAATGTCGGTTCATTGGCAACAGCTAAAAATCCTCAAGATGCCTTCGCGCTCACTATCATCAAACAACTGTTAGACAGTGGAATTACTTCACGTTTAGAACAGCGCTTGGTCAGAAACAATAAGATTCTTAGCTCAGTCAGTGTCAGTTATGACCCGTATCAACGTGGGGATAGTTTGTTTAGTATTTCAGCATTGCCTGCAGCAGGTGTAACGTTAAGCGAAGCACAGGTCGCGATTCAAAACGAAGTGGATACGCTAAAACAGGATTTGGTCAATTCAAGTGAAATTGAGCGCGTGGTAACTCAATTTGTGGCCAATTGGATTTATAGTCAGGATGATTTGGCAGGACAAGCCCGAACCATTGGCAATTTGGAAGTCAATGGATTCAGTCACCGTTTAATCGATGTTTTACCACAACACTTCCAAGCGATTACTGCCCAGGATCTGCAACGTGTTGCGCAAAGTTACTTTAACAAAGACAGACTTAGCACCTTGTATTTATTACCTCAAAGCACAACACCTTAAACTGTGATTTTCATGAAAAAACATCTATTCAGCACGCTTATTTTAAGCACTAGTTTTAGCCTATGTTCTGCTGGCTTTGCGATGGAAACTGCCACCAGAGCAGCGCATGATTTTGCTGAAACAGATGTAAGTACGCCTTTACAATCTTTGAGCTTGCTGCACAGTTTAAATGCCGTAAATGAATTGGTCGATGTTCGCGCTCCACAGGTATATGAATTAAAAAATCATCGACACGTACGCACTTTATTTGTCGAAAATCCTGCTTTGCCAATGGTTGATATCCAACTGACTTTTAATGCAGGTTCTGCCCGCGATGCAGAAATTGAAAAAGGTTTATTTGGCGTTGCCAATATGGCAGCCCAACTGATTGATGAAGGCACCAAGCGTTATAAGGCAGAGGAAATTGCCGCAGCCTTTGAAACCACAGGCGCACGTTTTAGTACCACGGCGTACCGCGATATGTTTGTGGTACGGCTAAGAACACTGTCTGATCCGCAGAAAATGCAAACTGCCGTCAAAATGATGCTGGAAATACTGAAACATGCAACTTTTGAGCGTTCTAATATCCAGCGTGTGCAAAGCAATACACAAATTGGGCAAAAACAACTGCAAGAAAATCCAAGCCGTTTAATGAATATTCGCTTATATCGCGCAATTTACGGACAACATGCCTATTCAGAACCCATTACAGGCACCAATGGCAGCATCAAACGGATTCAACCAAAGCACTTACAACAATTTAGAGATCAGTTTCTGGTCGCGCAAAATATGAACATTGCCATTACAGGCAAATTAACCTTAAAAGAAGCAGAAAAACTTGCCAATACCATCAGCGCACATATTGCCCAAGGTGTTGCAGCAACAGCTTTGCCACAGCCTACACCTGCAACACGTTTCAACATCCAGCATATTCCCTACCGGTCACAACAGGCGCATGTCAGTATTGCACAACTTGCGACTACACGGGATGATCCTGACTATTTGGCTTTAGAAATTGCCAATAAAATGCTGGGCGGCAGCAGTTTCAATTCAATTTTGATGAAAGAATTACGAGTAAAACGTGGCTACACTTACGGTGTTAGCAGTTCGTTTCGTTTTACCCAAGCAGCGGGTTTGTTTAGCTTAGGCTATTCTACGCGCCAAGATCAGTTACTCGATAGTATTCAAGTCGCTCACCAGAGCTTAATTCAGTTTGTACAACAACCTATGAATTTAGAACAATTAAAAGAAACCAAAGCAGGTTTAATTCGTGCATTTCCGAATCAATACAGCAGCAATGCCAGTATTAATGCCCAGCTTGGGCACATCGGTTTTTATCGACTTCCTGCAAATTATTTAAGTGATTATGCAGAACGAGTGGAAAAAGTTACCGCTGAAGATGTGCAACGTGCAATTCGCAAACATTTGCATCCTGATCGTTTAACTTTAGTAATTGTGAGCGAACATTTAGATAAAGCCGCATTGGTAAAAATGCTGCAGGACAATTTACTCGCACCAACATCTTTAACACCGACACCGCACAATATGAATAACATGCCAACAGAAAAAATTACTCTTGCACCAAGGCAGGAAGTTGTTGAGCCCGATCTTGCTCCATTTGATGTGCCTGCATCAACTTTAAATAATGCACATAACGAATCGGACGTTGATTGAGTACATGAACTGCCATGTCTTGGGTATTGGCATACATAGATTGTTGTGACAAACGCTCAACATTTTGAAATTGTTGCACGCCAACTGGGCGATAAAGCGCAACACTTGCTAAAGTTAAAATAATAAAAATGATACTCAGCACAACAATATTATAAATTTGCTCGAGTTTCAGTTGAGAAATAAATTGAATCGTTTTTTGAATTGCGTTGTGCATGACCTACCTCTAATCGCCTTAGTGTAGGATGCCCTTGTGAGATGTACAAGTTAAACAGCTCAATTTTACTGTATCGTCACAGTAAAAATTGAGCCTTTTTCTACAAATTCTACAAAGGATTTAGCTTTAGCCAATCGTGCCACGAATTACCGCAAAGTATAAAACCAATGCAATGACTGCAAGCACCAAGAAAATAGCAAATACACTGACACCGCCCTCTGCTTCGGCAGGATGCAGTTCATCTTCATCGGCAATACGGAGTAATTCACCATCATAATTACGATAAAACTCTATACGATCGCTTCGCTCTAAAGTTTTAGCAAAGTCAGCCACACGTTTACGTTGCGCCAAGCAGTATTCACCTAAATGAACATCTCGACGGAAAATTACCTCATCTAGTTTTTTACGGTGATGATGTGCCAACTCAATAATTTGAGAAGTCAATGGAGGTACATCAAAAGCACATCCGTCTACGGATCTTGTCATGTTGTTCTCCTTTTTTATCATGCTTAGAGCTTTAGTTTAATCAAAATTAAACTTGTTCAATGTTTAATCATGTAAACTTGAAATATGCTCATTAACCCCGATAATTATTTGACAATTCAATCAAATTGTAATATTAGTTTAACAATAAAGCGTTAAATTGATATGAAGCCTAAAAGGTAGGCTTAAATAAGTAATCATAATTACAATAAGGAGTTTAATATGATTCAAACGATCTCTCACCATGACTTAGAGCATGTTTATGCAAATGCAGTAAACACGATTCATTCACAAATGAACTTCCAAGACGCGGTAAAACAACTCGAAGAAGCTGCACGTGCAGGACATGGTAAAGCGGCAATGTTCTTAGCAGAACTGTATTATCAAGGTTTCCGCGTAGAACGTGATTCATTGAAAGCGCAATACTGGCAAAACATGGCCACCATGCAAGCATAATAAAACGTCACTTAGGTGGCGTTTTTTTTGACCCTTTTTTTAGATGCTCCAACCATAAATACATATTTGTTTACGATTTTAAGCAAAGCTTAAACGGTATATTCATCAATTCTTTTTACAATATAGCCAAATTTTACAACCTTGCTTGATTATGAATCAGATTAACCAACTCCACCCTTTACCAAAGGATTTTCTGCTTAAAGTTACACTATTAAAATCAATGATGTACTGCGGTGTACTTTGGGGTTTATTCCATCAAGGTTGGGCAATGAGTTCAGATCACGATGATTATATTTTCCCTTTTTGGTTAAATGCGGTACAAGCGCATAAATATGCTGCTAAACACTGGCCACAATATAGTCCTCGTAAAATTTCCGCGCAGGATTTTGAAACTTTTTTATTACCAACGCTCACCCGTTTAAATGTCACGCCAACCTTGTTTGGTTCGTCAAGTCAAAAAATTAAACTGACCACTTCACAAATGAAGCATTTCTTTTTTAATGAACCTGCGTTAAATATTGCTTAAATAAAAACTGAATAGAATTGACGTAAAAATCAACAATCGTGACTCTAAAGTATTTGCAATTTTTACAATTCACGTTACTTTAAAAGTCAAACAATAAACAACAAATCAGGACACAGAATATGACCAAGGTAACTCACGTTTTACAAGATAAAGCACATCACGAAATTTACACAATTCGCCCAGAAGCAACGGTTTTAGAAGCAATTAGTTTAATGGCTGAAAAAGGCATTGGTGCGTTGGTGGTTACCGATCAAAACAATCATGTGGTTGGTATTCTGTCTGAGCGTGATTACACCCGTAAAGTTATTTTGATGGAACGAACTTCTAAAAGCACAACGGTTAGTGAAATTATGACTGCTAAAGTACTGACCGTGACCAAAAACACCAGTGTGAAAGAATGCTTAAACTTAATTACTGACCATCATTTACGTCACTTACCTGTACTTGAAGGTGAGCAGTTGGTAGGTTTAGTGTCGATTGGTGACTTGGTGAAAGCGACTATGGATGATCAGCGCAAACTGATCGAGCAGTTACAACAATATATTGCAAGCTAAGACACTGTTTTATAAAACCTGCCAAATATAAAGTAAAGATAAAAAAACCGCCTAAACTTACACATTTAGGCGGTTTTTCATATTCAGTAGAATTAATTCAAACCTAATTTTTCTGCTACATAGTCTGAATCTTTATCACCACGACCTGAAAGATTAACCACAATTTTCACATTTTTTGCCATTTTTGGTGCTTCACGTAATGCCCACGCCACCGCATGTGAGCTTTCCAAAGCAGGTACAATACCCTCTACACGTGACAACGTCATAAAGGCATCTAAACATTCTTGGTCAGTTGCCGTTGAATACTCCACGCGACCAATGTCTTTTAAGAAGCTATGTTGCGGCCCCACACCTGGATAATCCAAACCAGAGGCAATAGAGTGCACTGGCAATGGCTCACCATGTTCATCTTCAAGTACATAACACGCCATACCGTGAAGCTGGCCTGGTTTACCCAAAGTTAGGGTTGCAGAGTGTTGATCTGTATCTAAACCATGCCCTGCAGGCTCAACACCCACAAGTTTCACTTCTGCATCATTTAAGAATGCGGTAAATGCACCCACTGCGTTTGAACCACCGCCCACACATGCCACGATATAATCTGGATTTACTCCAAAGCGTTCTTGGCTTTGCATTTTAATTTCATCACCTATAATAGATTGGAAATCACGCACCATTTTTGGAAATGGGTGTGGCCCAACCACAGAACCAATCGCATAAATAAAGTTTTTTGGGTCTTTTAAATATTCTTCAAAAGCGCTGTCCACTGCATCTTTTAAAGTGGCTGTACCGCGGGTCACTGAAATCAGGTTGGCACCTAGAATTTTCATTTTCACCACATTCGGGTGTTCTTTTTCAATATCCACCTGTCCCATGTGAATTTCACACGGAATTCCCACTAGCGCACATGCCGTCGCCAAGGCTACCCCGTGCTGTCCCGCACCAGTTTCTGCAATGACTTTGGTTTTACCCATATATTTGGCTAGTAATGCCTCGCCTAAACAGTGGTTAATTTTATGTGCACCAGTATGGTTTAAATCTTCACGCTTTAAATAAATTTGCGCACCACCTAACTGTTCAGATAAACGCTTGGCATGGAATAAAGGACTTGGACGGCCAACATAGTGAGCAAACAAATCTTTTAATTCATTCTGAAATTCTGCCGTTTTACGAATTTCCTCATAAGCAACGTTAATTTCATCCATGGCTTCTTTTAAATGTGGTGGAATAAACTGCCCGCCATATTGCCCGAAAAAACCGTCTTCATTCGGTAATGCGATGCCATTGATTTGATGATCCATATCGATCCCCTCAGATTGAAATTCACGTTGCCTATCGTGTCTGCACTTACTTAGTCTTCGCCTAACAATCACTCAAAAGTTGAGTGATATTGACGAAAATGACGATTAACGCGCCAAATATTTAGTCATATCTTCAATGCCTTTTAAAGTCATTGGATACATATGATGTTCAAAAATTTGTTTAATTAAACCAATGGTATGTGTGTAATGCCAATAGCCTTCCTGTTCAGGATTCAGCCATGCGGTTTTTTCAAAATGCTGACGCAGACGTTGTAACCAAACTTGCCCTGCCTCATCATTCATATATTCTACCGAACCACCAATCGAATTCAGCTCATAAGGTGCCATACTCGCATCACCGACCACAATTACCCGATAGTCGCGTCCATAGGTATTCAACAAATCCCACGTATTCATACGGGTACTGCTACGGCGTAAATTGTCTTTCCAAACATAGTCGTATAAACAGTTGTGGAAATAAAAATATTCGAGGGTTTTAAACTCAGTTTTGGCCGCACTAAACAGTTTTTCACATTGGGCGATGTGTGCATCCATCGAGCCACCCACATCAAACAACATCAACACTTTGACGCGATTACGACGTTCTGGCACCAATTGCACATCTAAAATGCCCTGTTTGGCAGTTTCTCGGATAGTGCCATCAATATCCAATTCTTCAGCTGCACCTTGACGGGCAAATTTACGCAAACGACGCAGTGCCAATTGCATTTGTCGTGTACCTAAAATCTGTTCATCGTCTAAATTTCGATACTGACGCTGCTCCCAGACTTTAACAGCTGAACGCTTACGTCCAGGCCCACCAATGCGTACACCTTCAGGATGATCACCAAAAGCACCAAACGGTGATGTACCGCCCGTACCAATCATACGGTTGCCACCCTGATGCTTTTTATGCTGCTCGCGTAAACGCTCTTCCAGCATTTTCATCAATTCTTCTAAAGAACCTGCTTTTTTCAGCTCTTCGCGTTGTTCTGGCGTGAGATGTTTTTCTAATAGTTCTAAGTCGAACCAGTCTTTAGGCAATTGATGAACTTGCTGCAGTAAATCATCTAAATCAAAAGTGGAAATGCCATCAAAATAATCTTTCATGGCACGGTCAAACTTGTCAAAAAAACGCTCATCTTTGACCATGACGGTTTTAACAAGTTGATAGAATTCATCTTGATCTGCAAAAACCAGACCCGATGCCACCGCCTGATTTAAGTCAATCAATTCACGTGTGGTGACAGGTACACCGTAACGTCGCAAGGTATAAAACAAGCGCACGAACATGGCGTTGTCCTCCCTTAACGGCGCGACATAAAGGCTAAACGCTCAAGCAATTGCACATCTTGTTCATTTTTGATTAATGCACCGTATAAAGGCGGAATGGCTTTGCTTTTATCGCTATTACGCAAAATATCTTCCGGCATGTCATCTGCCATCAATAGGCTTAACCAATCAATTAATTCAGACGTAGATGGTGGTTTTTTTAAGCCCGGAACTTGGCGCAATTTAAAGAAAACTTGTAAAGCTTCTGAAACCAATGTGCTTGAAATATTCGGGAAATGCACATCGATAATATCGCGCATGGTCGCTTCATCTGGGAAATCAATATAATGGAAGAAACAACGACGTAAAAAAGCGTCTGGCAGCTCTTTTTCATTATTTGATGTGATGATCACGATTGGACGTTGTGTTGCCGTAATGGTTTCGCCTGTTTCATAAACATAAAACGACATTTTATCGAGTTCATGTAGCAGGTCATTTGGGAATTCAATATCTGCCTTGTCAATTTCATCAATCAACAACACACAGCGTTCTTCGCTGGTAAATGCTTCCCACAATTTCCCGGGTTTAATATAGTTTTTAACGTCATACACACGGTCATCGCCCAGTTGGCTGTCACGCAAACGCGACACTGCATCATATTCATATAAACCTTGCTGCGCTTTGGTGGTCGATTTAATGTGCCATGTAATCAACTTTAAACCCAAACTTTTAGCAACTTGCTCTGCCAATAAGGTTTTACCTGTACCTGGCTCACCTTTCACCAAAAGCGGTTTTTGCAAAGCACGTGCGGCTTTCACCGCAAGTTTTAAACTATCAGTCGCAATGTACTGATCTGTACCCGAAAATTGTTGCGCATCAACAGACATGATTTTACCTTAATTGTTTTAGTTACAGTGGTGAGGTATTTTTCTTGGCTTTATAAGTCGTTTGTTTAAGATAGTATCTTGACCAGAAATAACCGATCAATAAGCCAAGACCGATCACAAATAAAATGGCAGATAAATTAGACCAAACCAATGGGGTTTCTTTGGTTAAAACACCAAAAAGAAGTCCAAAGATGGCTGGGGCAAGTGCTGCATTGCTGCCTTCTGATACTGTTGGGGTAAGTAAAATTGCAAACAGCACAATCCAAGTGATACCACCTAACGGATTGGGCAAGCGTTTGGCAATTTCGTACCAGCACCATAAAATAATGGCACTCCCCAACAAATAAACAGAAACAGCAATTGCAGTTTCAGGAATTGAATCCAATCCAGTCATCACACTATTCATTTCTCAACTCCTGAATAAAGCTTAAGCACCACGTAAACCTTCTGGTTCAACGGCATTTGGGTTAATTAAGCCTTCTGGTGGCACTTGAATAAAGAAGCCACGTGTTTGAATAGAATCCATGACATGCAAAACATTCACACGTGCCAACTTACGGCTTTCAGACAGTTGCAAATCCATTACAAATGTCGCACGACCAAATGCAACTCGCATTGGCTCAGGTAAAACCTCTAGCGGGTTAAACGCTTCTGCTTGATCTTCAGTTTGCTCAGGACGGGCGATGTATAAATACATCTCATCTTTTTTGCTCGATTTATAAATTGAACAGTGCATAAACAACAAAACTCTAAAAACTCAGTCAAAGGATACAACAAAAAAAACCGAGATACATTAACCATTATTAACGCATTGGTCTATGTTTACACTCAAACAAAGAATGGCGTGAAAATTCATCCATTTTCAGGTGAAAAACGGCTTTATTTAAAATGTGGATCGGTTTGATTTATTCAGCAACTTTCATCTGACCAGACAAATAACGCTCGTCGGCATGTAAAACTTCAATTAAAGGCTTGGTGAGTAATTCATAACGCCAACCTAACAAATAGTTAGGCAAATCTTGCTCATCGTTATGAAATACCACATGCTGATAAAGCGCATTGAGCCATTTTTTACGCAGCAAAACTTCTTTTGGAATTTGAGTTTCCTGTACGGCACGTTGAATCACCTGTTCTACATTTTCGCCCACTTCTTTTGAAGAATGACGAATTGGTCGCGCCATACGTAATGGCCATTGTGATTGATCAGGCAAATATTTAATTAAATCTAAAATAGTTTTGCCATGTTCACGCACAATATGCGCACGTAAATCTTTAATAGTACTGAGCTGGAACTGATTTTTAGGATTTTTCTCGACCAAGTCCAGCATAGTAGAATTACGCAAAATAAAACTACGTGGTTGGTTTAAGGCTTTTACCATTTGCTCACGCCAAACGGCCAATTGTTGCAATTGCATGAGTTGACGGCGTGAATGACGATAGTTGCCCACATCCTGATACAACAACTCTAAAGGTGTTTCTTCACCAATTTCCTGAGTTAAATTGCGGCAATCTTCTTGTGCAAAATCCAGTAAATAATTTTGTTTTAAGTCGGTTTGTACCTTATCTGCCAATTGCATTAGATACAGCACATCATTGGCAGCATAATTTAACTGCTCATCGGACAACGGACGTGCAAGCCAGTCTGAGCGAGTTTGCCCTTTATCAATATCGACATTGAGCATGGTTTTTAAAGCGTTTTGATAACTGACTTGTAAACCATGCCCTAAAAATGACATGCCAACTTGGGTATCAAACACGTTATCTAAGTTTTTTTGCTGCGCATAATGATAAATTAAATCAATATCTTCACCGCAGGCATGAAAAATATTTTGCTGCGCTTGAAACAGTTTTTCCCAAAATGCACTTAAATTTAAAGAAGTGCCATCTAACAAATAGACCTGATCATTCACATTAATTTGGAATACACCCAATTTTGGCCATAAAGTATCGACCTTAATAAATTCGGTGTCTAAACCATAAATGCTGTTTTGGCTCATTAATGCCAAGACATTTTCAAAGTCTTTTTGTTGGTGAATAAATTGGAACATAGCGAGCAGGTAAAACAGGATTCTCTAGGGGTTCATTTTAAACATTAAATAGCATTTAGCTATAAAAATATGTCCAGTATTTTCAATTTTTATCTTATTTCTAAGTCGATACAGTGAAAATTTAAATTTTTTATCGTTTTTTTATCTTAATTTGATTTTTTATTGGCTTTAAAGGCAAGTAATCATTTTTGTGGATGATTTATCAAATGACTATTCACATGAAATAAGCACCTAAATGCTTATTTCATTCGCATCCGATTATGCACCGCCTGACTTAAAGTATGACTATCGACATATTCAAGTTCACCACCTTGCGGCACACCTTGCGCAATACGGGTCATCTGCACAGGCAAATGTTTGGTTGCTTCTACCAAATAGTGTGCTGTCGCTTGACCTTCTACGGTTGCATTGGTCGCCAAAATGACTTCAGTAATGTTGCCATCACTTAAACGCTGAACCAAATACGGAATACCAATTTCGTCAGGCCCAATGCCATCTAATGGCGATAAATGCCCACCTAAAACATGGTATTTACCACGGAAGCTGCCGCTTTGCTCAATCGCCATGACATCGGCTGGAGATTCCACCACGCAAAGCAAGTGTGCATCACGATCATGTGAGGCGCAAATATTGCAGACTTCATCTTCCGTTAATGAGTGACAAATCGAACATTCATGAATATAGCTAGTGGCTTCGTTCAAAGCATGAGCCAAACCGACTGCACCTTCTCTATTTTTCATAATCAGGTGCAATGCCATGCGTTGAGCCGATTTTGGCCCAACACTTGGCAAAATGCGTAGCGCTTGTACCAGTTGATCAAAACGATCACTAAACATACGCCGTTCCTTAGAATAAACCTGCCAAGCCTGGTGGCAAGCCCATGCCTGAGTTTGCAGACTTCATTTTTTCTTCAGCAATTGCTTCAACTTGACGGGCAGCATCATTCATTGCAGCGGCAATCAAATCTTCAATCATGTCTGCATCGTCTTGCAATAATTCAGGATTGATTTCAATGCGTTTGACCACATTACGGCAAGTCATAGTCACTTTCACTAAACCACCACCCGCTTCTGCATGCACTTCAGTTTGCGCAAGTTCTTCTTTGGCTTTTTTAATGTTGTTTTCCACTTCTTTTTGCATGCGCTGCGCTTGCTGCATCAACATATTAATGTTCATAAAAATCTCCGAACAAATGATCTATTGAGGGTCTGTTGACAATTCGTCTATGTTTGCGACAACGCAAGCCATTTATGAAATGCCAACAGACCCTAGTTTTTAAATGAGGTCTAAACCGCGCTCGATGTCGCGAATAATATCATCAATATCTTCCAAGCCAACAGAAACACGAATTAAACCTTCGCTGATACCTGCTGCTTGTTTGGCTTCTGGGGTCATTCTGCCATGCGATGTTGTTGCAGGATGAGTAATGGTTGATTTTACATCGCCCAAATTACTGGTGATAGATAGGAAGCGTGTGTTGTCAATCACAGTCCACGCGCCTTCACGCTCGCCTTTCACCACAAAAGATACAACACCGCCAAAGCCAGACTGTTGCTTTTTCGCCAACTCATGCCCCGCGTGATGCGGCAAGCCTGCATAATACACTTTTTCAACTTTTGGATGTGCATCTAGCCACTCTGCAAGTTTTTGTGCGCTGGCACAATGCGCTTTCATACGCAGGCTTAATGTTTCCAAGCCTTTTAAGAAAATCCATGCATTAAACGGACTTAATGAATTGCCCAAGGTACGAATAACGCTGTTGATTTCTTCGACCAACTTGTCTTTACCAACAACCGCACCACCCAAAGCACGCCCCTGACCATCAATATATTTGGTTGATGAATAAATAATAAGGTCTGCACCAAATTTTAGTGGTTGTTGCAAAACGGGCGTACAGAAAGTGTTATCTACCGCAAATAACGCACCATGTGCATGTGCAATATCGGCAATCGCTTGCAAGTCACCCACCTGAGCCAATGGATTTGATGGTGTTTCAATAAATAACAAACGCGTATTTGGACGAATCGCTTGCTTCCAACTGTCTAAATCTTCTAAATCAACAAAAGTGACATCGACACCAAACTTCATCACGTATTTTTCAAATAGTGAAATGATCGAGCCAAATACAGCACGTGAACAGACTACATGATCACCCGCTTTAAGATAAGCCAAAGTGATCGCATGAACGGCCGCCATACCCGAACTTGTCGCAACCGCACGTTCTGCACCATCTAATACTGCCAAGCGTTTTTCAAAAGCCTGTACAGTTGGATTGGTATAACGTGAATAGGTATTGCCTTCAATTTCACCTGAGAATTTTGCAGCTGCATCGGCAGCATTTTCACAAACAAATGATGAAGTCAGGAAAATTGGCTCACTGTGTTCGCCTTCAATTGTACGGTTGTGTCCAGTACGAATTGCCAAAGTATCTAATTGATATTCAATGTCGTCGTGTTGACTCATCTTTACTGCTCAGCCCTAAACTTAGTCCTAAGACCTGTTTGTTAAATAATTGCCAACATTTTGAGCGCCAAGCGCATTTAAGGTCAAGGTAAAATGTATAAATATCGCTTAGACTTCATTCAAATCGGCGCCACGTGTGATGGAACACCTCATGAATCAGCTACAAAGAAAATTTAATCCGCACCGAAAAAAGCTTAAAAACCTCAGCACTCGCTTATTTAAAAGCCGTGATTTGATCTTATCTCAGACCACGCCATACGACATCGTGGCACGTTATAAGTATGCGCAGATTCGCTATTACGCTTCGCCAGATAAGCAATATAAAGAGCCGCTGGTTTTTGTTGCGCCTTTAGCAATTACCATGTCGATTTATGACTTATATCCTTATCGCTCTTTAGTGAAACATTTTCAGCATAGCGGTTTTGATGTGTATTTGGTTGATTGGGGACAATTGACCTATCAACATTGTCATTTAAATTTTATGGCTTTTATTCAGGATGCAATCCCTAATTGTATTCAACTCATTTTACAACACGCCAAAGTCGAACAAATTTCACTACATGGTTGGAGTATGGCGGGTATTTTTGCCATGCTTTATACCGCCGACCAACAAACAACTCATATTAAAAACTTGATGGTTTTGGGTAGCCCTGTAGATAGCTATGCTTCGGGGCGGGTTGGTAAACTCTTTCAACTGACCAATCAACTGATTTCTAAATATCCCAAATTGCAACATGCCTTTTATTCAGGAAAAATTCCAAAGCATTTAATTCATACACCGGGTTTAATCAATGCGATTGGTTTTAAGATTTTAGACCCTAGAGCATGGCTGGAAAGCAATAAACAGATGCTGTCGAATCTGCACGACTTACAAACCTTGCATGAAAACGCAACTTTAGCCAATTTTTTAAATAATATGATTGATTATCCGGGTGGGATTAATCAGGACATGGTATTGAATGTATGGCTGCAAAACCCACTCAAACAAGGTCATATTCAACTCAAACAACATCAGATAGACCTTAAAAATATTCATTGTTCACTTTTGGTCGGTGCGGGTGATAGCGATCAAATTGTCACTGCTGAAGCTGCTCAACCTTTATGTGAATTGACAAGTAGTACCGATGTCACGTTTACTCTTATTCCAGGTGGACATTTGGGTTTAATGTCCAGTCAAAAAAGTGCCAATGAATTCTGGCCTAAACTGACCACTTGGTTAGAACAACGATCTAGCAAAATTGCATAAAGAGAGCAAAAACATGATTCAATCTGTTGCATTTATTGGCTTAGGCGCAATGGGCTACCGCATGGCAGCCCATTTACCTAAACATTTTGATACGGTCTATGTCTGGAATCGTAACTTTGCCAAAGCCGAGCAACATGCTGCTGAATATGGCACACAAGCGGTTGAATTGGCTCAAGCGGTGCAAGCAGATATTATTTTTTCTTGCTTGCCCACCAGTACCGAAGTTGAAAACCTGATTGCACAAGTTCAACTTAAAGCAGGTTCAGTCTGGGTCGATTGCACCAGTGGCGTACCCGAAAGTGCTAAAAAATTGGTACAACAACTTGAAGCACAACAGATCGACTTTTTAGATGCACCTGTAAGCGGACAAACCATTGGTGCAGAAAATGCCACATTAACAGTCATGATTGGCGGTAAAGCTGCTGCTTTTGAAAAAGCCCTACCTGCAATTCAGGCTTTTGGTAAAGTGATTCAGCATGTGGGTGAACCTGGTGCTGGCTTTGCCGTAAAAGCGGTGAATAATATGTTAATGGCAGTGAGTTTGTGTGCTGCAGCTGAAGGTTTTACCACCTTAAAAGCACATGGCGTAAACTTAAATCAGGCCTTGCAATGCATAAATGCTTCAAGTGGTAAAAGCGCAGTAACGGAAATGATTTTGCCGCAGCGAGTACTGAATCGCGCTTTTCCAAATACTTTTGCACTCCCTTTACTGGCTAAAGACACAGGTATCGCATTAGATTTAGTCCATGAAGCAGCTTTGCCTGCACCTGTATTGGCTTTAACCCAAAGCCTGATTCAAGCAGCGAATTTAACCGCAGAAAAAGACAGTGATTTTTCCACTGCTGTGAAAATGTATGAATTATGGAGTAATATTACCCTAGAGTAAGAACTCGCCATTGAATATACAGCCATAAACCCAATAATGTGTATCAAGTGGCTAGTCACACCATCATTAAGTAGAGGAAACTCTTATGAACAAGTTTAGCATTGCCGTATTTGCAAGCCTTGCAACTTTAATTGGGGCAAGTTCAACTACTTTTGCATCTGAACAAGAATGTCAGAAACTGAAAAATGACCACGATGTTATTTATGCATCTAAAGGGTTCTGCTTCAAAGACCCAGAAGCTAAAGCACGTTTTGGTAATGACAACTGCTATACAACCAAACCTAAGTTTTCTGAAAAAGAACAACAACGTCTTGACGCAATCAAAGAACGTCAAAAAGAACTGAACTGTAAATAACCGTTCTGAAATATCAAAGCTGAATTTAAGGAATCATAATGGCTTACGATGATCAAAATATTTTTGCAAGAATTCTACGTGGCGAACTTCCTGCAATTAAAGTGTATGAAGATGACCAAGTGCTTGCTTTTATGGACATCATGCCGCAAGCCGATGGTCACACTCTCGTGATTCCTAAAACGCCTGCAGTGACTTTATTGGATTTACCCGCAGATGCAGCAGCCTATACTATTCAAATTGTGCAAAAAATTGCGAAAGCAATGGAGCAAGCTTTGGGTGTAGATGGTATCGTGTTAATGCAATTGTCTGGTGCAAGTTCAGGTCAAACTGTCCCCCACGTGCATTTTCACTTAATTCCAACATCGGTTCATCAACTTGGGAAACATGCTGCACAAATGGGCGACCAAGAAAAAATTAAAGCTCAAGCGGAAAAAATTAAAGCAGCGCTTTAAATATTTCAAAAATGTCATACAAAAAAAATGGAGCAGCTGCTCCATTTTTTTGCATTCAGCTTTCTTCATTCATTTATATCACCATTTATGACACTAAGATGTCTTTCCCTTTGCAATTAAGTTATTTATTTCACATATTTTTCTATAAATAAAAATGTAATCATTAAAAAAATGCGAATAAAAGTAAGTTTTTGATCTAATTTGTTCTTTTTAATAATTTTGAAATATCTCCTTAATATTACTGTCGCATTTGTAAGGAATACTTAGCACCAATAGAGAACAGCAGTAGATCTACCCTACTTCTGAACAATGTTTAGGACTAAAAACAATAGTCTGTATTGGAGCTACACATGAAAAAAACGCTTTGCGCATTAGCAGTTGGGGCAACCTTCTTAACACCAGCATTAGCTATGGCTGCTGATGTTAAAGTTTATGGTCGTGCACACGTATCTTTAGACTATCTTGATGATGGTAAAGACTATAACGAAGTTGGTCTTTCTTCTAACTCATCACGTTTAGGCTTCAAAGCTGAACAAAAATTAGAAAACGGCATGACTGTTTTTGGTCAAGTTGAACAAGAAGTTAACTTTGCTAGCGGTAGCCAAGATGGTAAAAGCGTAGACTTTGCTACTCGTGATACTTTCGTAGGTTTAAAAGGTGACTTTGGTCAAGTACGTGCAGGTCGTTTTGACAGCCCATTTAAAGTTGCTCGTGGTCCAGTGAACTTCTTTGGTGATATGGTTGGTGACATTCGTAACGTAACACGTGTTAGTGATAATAAGTTTGATGAACGAAATGAAAATACCGTTGAATATAAATCTCCTAAATTCGGTGGTGGTTTTAACGTACTTGCAGCTTTATCATTACATCCAAGCACTTCAATTCCCAAAGATGCAACGACCGGAGAAGGTCAGGACGACAATAAAGCTTACGATCTGGCTTTAACTTATAAAGAAGGTCCTGTTGACTTTGCAGCTGCTTATGAACGCTATGAAGAAAACTCTGCAATTGGCTCGGGTGAGCGTGATGGATTCCGTATCGCAGCAGCATACAAAATCACACCAGAACTAAACTTAGGTGGTTTATACCAATATCTTACACATGACTTGGAAGGTACTGCAACCAAATATGCTGATGCACAAGTATTTGGTGT
The DNA here is from genome assembly GCF_013420525.1 of Acinetobacter sp. YH01003. Classification (NCBI taxonomy): domain Bacteria; kingdom Pseudomonadati; phylum Pseudomonadota; class Gammaproteobacteria; order Moraxellales; family Moraxellaceae; genus Acinetobacter; species Acinetobacter sp. YH01003. The sequence continues at coordinate 21,914 of NZ_VOXY01000015.1, forward strand.
AGCGGCAGACTATAAAGTAGCACCAAAGACTTATGTACGTGGTCAGGTATTCCACCGTGACGTTGACACCGAAGATGCAAATTCTACACTTTTAGCAGTTGGCGTGGAACATCGTTTAGACAAGGCTGTACGTGTATACGCAAACCTTGCAACCATGTTAAATGATAAAAATGCTGATCTTACTCCTTGGAAAGAAGGTCGTAGCTTTGGTAACTCCGTAAAAGGTGCTAAAGACGAAAACTCAACAGCTCTTTCTTTAGGTTTCCGTTACGACTTCTAAGTCTGAACCAAACTTAAAACATAAAAACACGCTTCGGCGTGTTTTTTGCATACTTAAAAAACCAAATAAAAACTAAGCCAACAAACTTGCTGGCTTAGTTTATTCAAGTCAGTTTTGCAAAGCTGAATTTTTCAATATTAACGCTTTAAAAATCCAGACACTAAATTCATCACTTGTTGAATATCATCATTGGCTTCTTGTTTGCTAGTTTGCTCACCTTGTGGTGTCAATGAATCAATAATTTGCGGCAATACTGCAGAAATCGCATTATAAATATCTTGCTTTGGCGCCTGAGTTTGCTGTGCGACCTGCTCTACATCGGCATCATCAAATAAACTTTGTACTTGTTCAGCACCTACATGCGCATTTTCACCTGGGCCTGTAGACACCCAATCATCCACCTGACTGGTTAAGCCTTGTCCTTTGAGTTTATCCAAAGCACCTTGCAAGCCACCCTGTTTTTGAATCCATGCCAACACCAAAGGCAAAACTGCAATCAATAAACTTTGTGTACCTGAAGCACCTGTAGCAGAACGCTGTTGTTGCCCACCTAACTGACCTAGTACCGAACCAAGAATGCCACCCAAGCCGCCTTGCGCAGATTGTTGGTTATTACCACCAAGTTGCCCCAAAACCGAACCTAAAATACCACCCAATCCGCCTTGAGATTGATTAGATTGCTGATTCGCGCCCAATGCCTGCTTTGCTAAAATTTCAACAATATTGCTTAAATTGGTCATTTTATTTTCCTCATAATGCCCTTATGACAGCATACGAAGTTTTGACTGAATTGCGCGCTTGAAATTGTTAAATTTTGCAATATCCTAAATTTATGTGAATTAATTATCATTATTAGAATTTTGTGATCGTAATTCAGCACTTACCAGCGGAATTTATCCCAATTTTCAGGGTTTGCCCAAAACTTAGAATTAAACCAATCAGGCACGTGCTTATAAGTCAAAATATTAAATTGCCATAAGCACAAATGATGCTGCTCAAAGCGATGTTCAATCAATTGCGTAAAACCAAGCGCTCTAAGCAATTGCTCATCTTCACGCGCAGCAATCACCACAATACGTTTTGCCAATAAATCACGTAGCTTCACCAAAATTTGCGAAGTGTGTTGTGGCGTCTGCACAGCAAAATCTGCAGCATCTAAAAATACAACTGCCAAATCAAAACGTTGGGTAAAAGGCAGATTTAAAAATGCCAATGCGCTAAAATACTGCCATTGGATAGTTGGCTGCTCATCAGCCGCTTGATTGTTATACTTCGGGCTTGCTTCAATATTTTGCCCTATACACAATGCAGTAGAAATTGGCTGTTGTTGAGATAAATCATCAATTAATGCTTGAATTAAACGCATTTCAGCCATCACTGCATTCCTTCATTTTTGAGAGAGTATTCTTATGGAACTACAAGGCATTTGCCATAAAATGCACGCAGGTCTTAAGGACCATAGTGTAACTGATGAACAGGTACACAAGGCAAATGTTGAATATAAATTTATTCTAGACCGTTCAGAAATTGATCTACCTTTTCAGCTTGGGCAAGAGCTTGAACTAGAGTGGACGGGCAATATTTATTGTGTTTCTTGTGGCGTAAAAACACCAAAATCTTATTCGCAAGGACATTGTTTCAAGTGTTTTAAAACCAAAGCATCTTGCGATATGTGCATCATGAAGCCTGAAACCTGTCACTATCATTTAGGTACCTGTCGTGAAGATAGTTTTGCTCAAGAAGTCTGCTTTCAACCGCACATCGTATATTTAGCCAATTCAAGTGCTTTAAAAGTGGGAATCACCCGTTTAGGTCAAATGCCTACACGTTGGTTAGATCAGGGCGCAACCCAAGCCTTACCAATTATGAAAGTCGGCTCACGTCGTTTATCTGGGCAATTAGAAGTTATGTTTGGTACACAAGTCGCAGATAAAACCGACTGGCGCAAACTACTCAAAGGCGAAGCAGAGCCGCTAAACCTAATTGAAGTGCGTGAACAACTGATTGAAGAGTTTGCGCCTAAAATTCAGACCATTCGTGATGAGTTTAGTCAAAACCTTGAATTCAACGAAACGGTAGAGCTTTTAGATCAGGAACTTCCGCGTGAATTTGTGTACCCTGTAGAACAGTATCCTGAGAAAATTAAATCGCATAACTTAGATAAAACCCCAATCATTCGCGGCAAACTGCAAGGAATTAAAGGGCAATATTTAATCTTGGATACAGGTGTCATCAACATTCGTAAATACACAGGTTATGAGCTAAAAATTCGCGCTGAATAAATCTTGAAACTGCTTACTTAATCATTTTAGATGCACAAAAAAACCAGCAAATTTGCTGGTTTTTTTGTAGATGTTCATCACTTATTTGATTTTCGCTTTCGATTTCAAATATTGCGTATAGTCATCTAGCTCTTGTTGAGCACGTAATTGTTGATACAACTGCGCTAACTCTTTCAGTTGCTCAGGCGTTAAAGCATTCGATGTAGTATCGTTTACATTTGATACAGCTACCACCACCAATTCATTTGGTATAGATGCTGTTGTTACTGACCACATACCATCTTTAGGCGCAAGCACACTAAATGCAGCACGTTCAATTTCACGCTTTAACAAACCATCTGCACGGGTGAATGTGCCTGCATTTTCAAAACGGATTTGGTTTTTCGCCAAAACGGTCGCTGCAGGTTGAGTTTTAAAGGCATCCAACGCAGCTTGAATATCTTTTTTCGCTGCATCAAAGGCTTTTTTCTCAATCAGTTTAGCTTTTACGCGGGGTGTTGCTTCTTCTAAAGTTTGCACACCTGCGGCATGGTAATTACGCACTTTCACCCATACCACATCGCCATTGGCTAAAGTAATGTTACTCGATGCGTTGCGATCGCCATTTTTCACATCATCATTAAACAATTTAACTTTGACAGATGGCTGGCTTAAAACAGGATGCTGCGCCGCCAAAGTTAAACCATTAACAGATTCGACTTTGGCCGTTTTCACTTCTTCTGCCACAACATCTAAAGCATCACTACTCACCACCAATTCATTTAAGCTGTTGATGGTATCGGTATACGCATTTTCAGTTTTGGCTTTTTGCAACTCTGCCATTAAACGTGCTTTTTGAGTTTCAAACGCAGGGACTTGAACTGTAGCACCTTCTGTTTGAATCACATGATAGCCATATTGAGTTTTAATCGGCTGTGATACTTCACCAGATTTTAAGCTACCCACGGCTTTGTCAAAGGCATCGCCAAATACGCCTGCTTCATAACCTGCAACCTCACCACCTTTGGCTTTAGACTCAGGATCATCCGAATACTTTTGTGCAGCTGCAGTAAAGCTTGTACCTTGCTTAATTTCAGCTGCGGCTTGCTCTGCAAGTTTTTTAGCTGCGGCATCATCACGCGCATCGGTGGTGATTAAAATATGTCTCACTGTCGGTACAGCAGCACCTTTTTGAGTTTCGACAAACTTTTGATAAGCCTGTTGTAACTCTGCGTCAGTGACAGCCGTATTTGCAGGTGCAATATTGGCTGGAGTCACCACAATGTAATCGACATCAACGCTAGCAACCTGTTTAAAGGCATTGGCGTGCTGTTCATAATACGCAGCAATCTCTTGTGCATTTGTGGTGATGTTTTTCTTGTAGTCATCTAACTTAATGCTAGATAAATGCAAAGTACGTTGCTGGGTTTGTAAATTGGCAATTTGCTGAATATCAGACGGGCTAACTAAAGCATAATCGGTAAAGCTAGCACTCAGCATTTTTAACGCATGGTCTTGGCGTAAATTTGCCACAAGCGCCTGATTGGTCATGCCTACAGATTGCAGATAGTTCGCATACAAGCTTTCAGAAAACTTGCCATCTTGTTGGAAATTCGGTTGCTGTGCAATCATTTGTTCAATTTGTGCATCGCTCAAAGAAATCCCTAATTTCTCAGCTTGTTGTAATAACAAGGTACGTGCAACCAACGTATCTTTGGCTTTGTTTTGAATATAATTTTGATTCAATAGTGTTTCATCACCATTGGTATAGGCCAAGTATTGTTCTTTCAAGGAATTGGTCAGATTATCTAATTCTCGTTTTGAAATTTGCTGACCATTGACTGTTTGTGCAGTGTCTTCAGACTGACCTCCACTAAAATATCCTTCAATACCTACAAGTGCTAAAGGGGTCAAGAACAAGACGAGCAAAACTTTGCCCAACCAACCCTTAATAACTTTACGAAAAGATTCCATAAGTATTCCAATATTTTATTTGTGCGAGATTTTAACTGAAAACCCTCAACGAATGAATGCGTTGAAGCCGTTTATTGACATTATTAATAAAAAACGCGCCAATTGGCGCGCTTTCTTGGCATTTTAAAAGATTATGCTACTGAATCTTTTAAACCTTTACCCGCTTTAAAGCTTGGTACTTTGCTTGCTTTAATTTCAAGTGTAGCACCTGTTTGTGGGTTACGACCTGTGCGAGCAGCACGCTCTTTCACATTAAATGTACCAAAACCAACGAGGGTTACAGTATCACCCGCTTTAAGCGCTTCAGTAATAGAAGCAATTGTTGCGTCTAAGGCCTTACCTGCATCAGTCTTAGACAATCCCCCTTTCTCTGCAATTGCATCGATTAATTCTGATTTATTCATGAAAATTACGTCCTCTTAATATCGTTTATTTAAGGTCCAGAGATTTAATTTAAATTACCGTAACGCCTTTATAGCAATGCTTTGAGGGTAAAAGCAATACTCCCTGCACGCTTTTATGCAAAATAAATGGTAAAAACGATGGAACTGTTAGCCTCTATTCAGTTTTGCCCTAAAATACCCGATGTATAATAAAGCAACATCCTTTAAGCCCCCTTTCCACAGAATTACTTTTTCGCGACATCTTCTTTTAATTGTTTATTTTCTTCAATCAACGCATCGACTTTGGCATGTAATTGCAGTACCAATTGCTCCAAATGTTGTAGGTCTTTTGCTGTCACCAAGCCAATTCTATTTAAAGAATGATTGACGCTATGGTCAATTAAACGCTCAACTTTATCTTTAGTATCAATGACCGACTCTTTGGCTTTTTCAGACACTTTTTCAACTGTTTGATCGGCAATTTCTGTAGTTTTAGATTCTAATTCCTCACCCACCTTGACCAGAGAGTCAAACAATTTATTGCCTTCTTCTTCTGCGCGTGAAAATGCACCTAAACCTGCTAGCCAAATTTGCTTGGTATATTTACGAAAATCGAGTGATGATTTACGTCCTGAGCGTAATTTATCTTTATTTTTCAATGTGGTTTCTGATTCAAGCAAATGCTCTTCTACGCTATCCGTCGTTTTTTCCATGAACCTCTCTCCTGCTTATTTTATGCGCACATAAATGTAATAAACCTACAAAATGCTTTCATAATAGCAAATTAAATACTTGATCGTTTTGCTAAACTGTTCTACAAAGCAAGATTATTCGCTGCGCTTCTTAGAATGTATTCTCAACGAAGCGCAAAACAAGGAATTCAACTTTAGATTTAGGGACTTGATTTTATGAGTGATTCGCAACAAAGACAAAGTAATCCACATTTGTTGCTGACCATGCTCATGATTGTGCTGGAAACAATTTTTAGCTTTATTCTAAAACATGATCGTGTGGTCGCTTTGCAGGCTAAAAAGTTTGTCGACCAGAAAATCACCATTAAAATTAATAGCTATATTCCTTATTTCGACATTTACGTGGAATTCAATCCAAACGGCATCTTATTTGACAGCAAAGCACCTGAACAAGCTGTCGATTTAGATGTGCGCACCACCCTCATAGATTTATTTAAAATCTTTATTTTAGGTAATCGTCGCAGTATTAAACACATGCGTATAGATGGTGACATTACCCTTAAAGATGAGTTTCGTGATCTAATTTTGCATTTTAGTGCACCCAAAGTTTTAGCTGACTGGAAACAATGGCTGAAAGAAGCACCGCAAGAACAAGAAGTGATTGGTTCTAAAAAGCGCATTGCCCCACTTTTAGACAAAATTGATGAACAACGCTCTAAGATCAACACCCTACAAGTTGAGCTTAAACAGCATAAAAACCGTATTCGTCGGATTGAACGTCGTCAAAAGCGCATTAACATCGTCTTTGGTGTAATAACAGTACTATTAATTACGTTATTAGTGTATAATTTATGGATCGTTTAAACGCATTAAAATATCAAGAAAAACAGCGTAAATCCTCGCGCACAATATCACAATAAAATACTTGACTAATTTAGTCGGGATTCATAGAATACCCATATCTAGTCTAATCATGTGTATCGAATCATGCGCTTAACAACTCGCGGTCGCTACGCAGTGACTGCTCTACTTGATTTAGCTTTGCAGCCAACTGAACAAACGATCACGCTTGCTGAAATTGCAGCCCGTCAAACTATTTCTGTTGCTTATCTTGAGCAGTTATTCGCAAAACTTAAGCGCCACGGCTTAGTGTCTAGTGTTCGCGGTGCTAACGGTGGTTACCATTTAGCACGTAGTGCAAATGAAATCACTGTGCTAGAAATCATTGAAGCCGTAAACGAAACTGTTGATGCAACGCGTTGCGACCATAAAGGCAACTGTCAAAATGGTGCAATGTGCTTGACTCACGACTTATGGCAGGAACTCTCCCATCATATTGCCGACTATCTCGCTAAAATCTCACTTGCTGATTTAGTTGCGCGTGACAACGTACAAACTGTTGCCATTCGCCAGAACACAGCACCGTTTGATTCAGCTCTGTTATCGGTTACAGGTATTTGACATGAAACGTCCAATTTATCTTGACTACGCAGCAACCACTCCTGTAGATCCTCAAGTTGCAGAACGCATGATGGAGTGCCTGACTTTTGATGGGACTTTCGGTAATGCCGCTTCTCGTTCGCACGCTTATGGCTGGCAAGCAGAAGAAAAAGTTGAATATGCACGTGAACAAGTTGCGAACTTGATCAAAGCAGACCCACGTGAAATCGTGTGGACTTCTGGTGCAACAGAATCAGATAACCTTGCACTAAAAGGCGTAGCACAATTCTATTCGTCTAAAGGCAAACACATTATTACCTCTAAAATTGAACACAAAGCCATTTTAGATACCTGCCGTGAGCTTGAATCTGAAGGTTTTGAAATCACGTACTTAGAGCCACAACCACAAACAGGTTTAATTACACCTGAAATGGTTGAAGCGGCAATTCGTCCAGACACAATTTTAGTGTCGTTGATGATGGTCAATAACGAAATTGGTACGATTACCGATGTCGCTGCAATTGGCGAAATCACCCGTGCCAAAAAAATCTTCTTCCACGTTGATGCTGCGCAAGCTGCAGGTAAGGTAGAAATTGATTTATCTACCTTAAAAGTAGACTTAATGAGCTTCTCTGCACACAAAATCTATGGCCCTAAAGGTATTGGTGCGCTATTTGTACGCCGCAGTCCACGCGTACGCTTAAAAGCACAAATGCATGGTGGCGGTCATGAGCGTGGCATGCGTTCAGGCACACTTGCAACCCACCAAATTGTAGGTATGGGCGAAGCATTTGAACTTGCAGGCAAAAACTTGGCTTCTGAACAAGCCCGTTTACGTGTATTGCGCGACAAACTTTGGAATGGCTTGAACACCATGGAACAAGTTTTCCTGAATGGTCACCCAACACTAAACGTAGCCAACTATTTAAACGTCAGCTTCAACTTTGTTGAAGGTGAATCTTTAATGATGTCTCTTAAAGATGCTGCGGTATCTTCAGGTTCTGCGTGTACTTCAGCGACTTTAGAGCCATCTTATGTATTACGTGCACTAGGTCTTTCAGACGAACTTGCACACAGCTCAATTCGTTTCAGTTTTGGTAAATACACCACTGAAGAAGATATTGATCATGTCCTAACTGTGACTAAAGCTGCTGTTGAAAAGTTACGTGAACTTTCACCGCTTTGGGATATGTATAAAGAAGGGATTGACCTTTCTAAAGTAGAATGGACTGAACACTAATTCATCCCAAATCTAATGGCTTTGACAGGAAGCCATTAGATTGATAAAGGTAATTTCACCCCCATATTTATATTAAGGCTGACCCCGAGGTTTGGAGAAGCGACATGGCTTATAGCGATAAAGTAATTGATCATTACGAAAACCCTCGTAATGTTGGCGTTTTAGACAAAAATGCTGAAAACGTTGGTACAGGTATGGTGGGCGCACCTGCATGTGGCGATGTAATGCGTCTGCAAATTCAAGTGAATGACGAAGGCGTGATTGAAGAAGCACGTTTCAAAACTTATGGTTGTGGTTCTGCCATTGCTTCTAGTTCTTTGGTTACTGAGTGGCTTAAAGGTAAAACTTTAGATGAAGCACAAGCGATCAAGAACATTGATATTGCTACCGAACTTGCCCTTCCACCAGTGAAAGTACACTGCTCTGTATTGGCAGAAGATGCAATTAAAGCTGCTGTAGAAGACTATCGCAGCAAAAAGACCAAAGCTTAATTTGCTAAGTTTTGTGGAAAAACAAACGGAGTTTTCATGATCAATTTAACTGAAAATGCTGCAACTCATATCAGCAATTACTTAAAGAATCGCGGTAAGGGTCAAGGTATTCGCGTTGGTGTGAAAACTTCAGGCTGTTCTGGTTTGGCTTATGTACTCGAATTTGTAGATGAAGTCGATACGCACGACCAAATGTTTGAACAGTTTGGTGTTAAAGTTTTCGTTGATCCGAAAAGCCTAGTTTACCTAGATGGCATGGAAATGGACTATGTCAAAAATGGTTTAAACGAAGGTTTCGAGTTTAACAACCCCAATAAAAAAGGTGAATGTGGCTGCGGTGAATCGTTCACGGTATAACGCCACCTCCCTCTTTTTAGCTTAAAACAGTGTACAATACACTGTTTTAATTGCATTTATGCAGCCAATTTTGCACACTAATCGCGGATTCCATCTCCCATGAATCATTTTGAGTTGTTTAATCTTCCTGTTGCACTCGATATTGATTTCGCTACTTTAAAAGCTGAATTTTTAAAGCTACAGCAGCAATATCACCCCGACAAAACCGAAGACAAAGATCAAGCCTTGATTAAATCTAGTAAAATTAATCAGGCGTTTAAACAACTCTCTGCGGTAGACAGTCGTGCTGCATATTTACTCTCATTGAAAAAGCAAGATTATCATCTCGATCAATCCATCCATGACTTTGAATTTTTACAAGATGCCTTGGAAATTCGTGAGCAATTGGATGATGCCAACTGTGCCGATGACTTACAGTCATTAAAGGTTGAAGTACAACAATGGGTTGATGGCTTAGTCCGTGAATTTAAAATTGACTATGCCGAAGAAGATTGGGCAGAAGCGCGTGACACTGTGCGTAAATTACGCTTTTTCATGAAAGTTATGGCTGACCTAGACAAAGCTGAAGATCGTTTCCTTGATGATGACAGTTTTGATTTAGACGATGATTTTTAATTTTAGTTTGTATTTTAATATTTAACGGGCAAAGGATTTTACATAATGGCGCTCTTGCAAATTGCAGAACCAGGTCAATCAAGTGCACCGCATGAACATCGCATTGCGATTGGCATTGACTTAGGCACCACTCATTCATTGGTTGCCACAGTTCTTTCTGGTAAAGCCAAAGTCTTGCATGATGAGCAAGGTCGCGTGCTACTGCCTTCTATCGTCCATTATGCAGAGCAAAATACACATTATGGCAATGCTGCTGCGCCATTTATTACTACAGACCCTAAAAACACGATTGTTTCAGTCAAGCGTTTTATGGGTCGTTCTAAAGCGGACATTAAATTTCAACATCCATACACGTTAGTGGGTGAAGACAATCAAATGCCTGCTTTTGAAACAGCTCAAGGCCGTAAAACACCTGTTGAAATTTCGGCAGAATTACTTAAACAACTCAAAGACCGCGCAGAAGCCAGCTTACAAAACCCTGTAAATGGTGCAGTGATTACTGTTCCTGCTTATTTTGATGAAGCTCAACGCCAAGCCACACGTGACGCTGCCGAGCTTGCAGGTTTAAAAGTATTGCGTTTATTGAATGAACCGACTGCAGCAGCGGTTGCCTACGGTTTAGATCAAGACACCAACTTGGCTCAAGACCGTAACTATGTGATTTACGACTTGGGCGGTGGTACGTTTGACGTTTCTATTTTACGTTTCTCTCAAGGTGTTTTTGAAGTTTTAGCCACAGGCGGCCACACTGCTTTAGGTGGTGATGACTTAGATCGTCTGATTGTAAAATGGGCAAAAAAACAGTTGAATATTGAAAGTTTAGATGATGCAGAATATGCACACTTTATTGTGTCTGCACGTAAAGCCAAAGAAGCGCTCAGCAATGCAGAAAGTGTTGAATTAAAACTGTTAGAGCACACGCTGCAATTAGACCGCGCAAACTTTGAAAGTATTATTCAGGTTGCTTTAGATAAAACCATTAGTGTATGCAAACGTGTATTACGCGATGCCAAACTTGACCTAGATGACATTCAAAATGTAGTTTTAGTTGGTGGTTCAACACGTTCTTATGCCGTGCAAAAAGCTGTTCGTGAAGTATTTAATCAAGAACCATTATGCACAATTAACCCAGATGAAGTGGTTGCAATTGGTGCATCAATTACCGCCAATCAACTAATTGGTAACAGCAAAGATGGTTCGTTGCTATTAGACGTTACCCCACTGTCTTTGGGTTTAGAAACCATGGGCGGTTTGGTGGAACGCTTAATTTCACGCAATACTGCAATTCCTGTAGCACGTCGCCAAGAATTTACCACTTATCAAGATGGCCAATCTGCCATGTTGATTCATGTGGTACAAGGTGAGCGTGATTTGGTAGAACATTGTCGTAGCTTAGGTCGTTTTGTGCTACATGGTATTCCACCAATGACTGCGGGTCAGGCACGCATTGAAGTTACGTTCCAAGTCGATGCTGATGGCTTGCTCAGTGTTTCTGCTAAAGAAACCACTTCTGGTGTGACTGCAAATATCGACATCAAGCCATCTTATGGTTTATCTGAAGCAGATACCGAGCGTTTGCTGCTAGATGGTTTCAAATATGCAGAAGAAGACAAGCAATTGCGTCATTTGCATGAAACCAAAGTTGAAGCACAACGTGAACTTGAAGCTTTACAACAAGCCTTAAAAGTAGATGCACAACTATTAAGCCCAGAACAATTAGAAGCTTTAAATACTGCCAAAGCGCAGTTGGAAGCCGAATTGACTGGACAAGACATTAAAGCCATTGAACATGCTGTTGAACAGCTTAAAATACACAGTGATGCTTTTGCTGCAATTCGTATGAATCAACATATTGATACAGCACTTAAAGGCACTAAACTCGACGACTGGTCAAACTCAAACTAATTTAAGGTAAAGATTATGCCACGTATTAAAGTACTTCCACATGCGCAATTCTGCCCAGAAGGTGCTGAGTTTGAAGTCGAACAAAATGCCAACTTATGCGAAAGCTTACTTGAAAATGGCATTAAAATTGAACATGCTTGCGATATGTCTTGTGCATGTACCACTTGCCACGTTGTTGTTCGTAAAGGCTTTGACAGCCTAGAAGAAATGGATGATGTTGAAGCTGACTTATTAGACCGTGCTTGGGGTTTAGAGCCTGATTCACGCTTATCTTGTCAGGTTAAAGTGGTCAATGAAGACTTGGAAGTCGAAATTCCAAAATACACCATTAACCATGCTTCAGAAAATCATTAATCATAAAATGATGCTAATTCTAAAAAACTGCGCTACGGCGCAGTTTTTTTTATTGCACAACTTTAGATTTAAAATTTTTGAGGATTTAAAAGTTAAACGAGATCTACATTATAAGAAAAATTTTAGTGTTTTTCAGGAATATGAGTTTTGGCAATTTCTTCAACAGGTGGATGTTCAATCACTTCATCTTCAAGATTAAGTTTTACAATGCCCTGTGAGTTGGTCAGCTTTTGCTGCGTTTGAATTCTTTTAATCATTTTTTCTAATACGGTAATTAGCTCAGGATATTCAAAATTCTGCACTTCATCCAAATTAAGCAACAAATGAAAACCTTTATATTCGTAGTCAAACCAACGCTGATAATCCGACTTGCTGGCCGCATATTTTTCCATCACTTGCCAAGTTTTTACAGGACCTTGAATCCCCTTTAAAAAGATCGGTGCTTTCGGAGCACACAAATAATCATTTTTAATCAGTTTATAAGTGTCATCTGAAAGTAAAATTTCATCAACTTCGGCCGCACTTTGCAAACGCGCAGCTAAGTTAGCATCACGCCCAACAATGGTATATGCCATCCGATGTGCTGCACCGTAGTTCCCAACGTGGCAATATCCTGTACTGATACCCATACGAATATGTAAAGGCGGATAGCCCATTTTAACCCAACGTTCGCGTAACAATTTCATTTGCTGACGCATCGCAATAGCCATCTCTACACAAGTTTTAGCATCTTGTTCAACACCTTGCGTATTTGGATCACCAAAGAAAATTAAAATCGCATCACCCATAAACTTATCCACCGTCGCTTCATATTGCTTGGCAATTTCGGTCATGTGGCTTAAATAATCATTGAGCAGGAATGCTAAATCATCTGGAATTAGTGTTTCAGAAAGTTCAGTAAAGCCTTGAATATCAGAAAAGAAAATCGTCATTTTTTTACGTTTATATTCAATTTTCGCTTCCGACTCACCTTTCATAATCGATTGCCACAACTGCAAAGGTGCATAGCGACTAAGCTGATTCGCAAATTCCATATAGCGGTTCATTTGTGTGTAGTAATGGTCTTTCTTTGCCGTGGTATAGCGGATACGACGTGCCTGATAGGCACTGCCCATGCCAAAGTAAAAGATCATACATAAAAAGGCTAAAATCGTAAGTTCGGTACTGCTTTGTTCAAAATATTCGTTAAAACCAAAAATAAAAATATTACAAAAATAAAAAACTGTGACCGCCAATAAGGATGCCAATGCCACCAAAAAGAAAGAAACTTTAATATAAATGGCGGTATATAGCAGCGCAAATAAAGCGGCAAAAGTAAGTACCAAATTCAGATGTACCGCAGACAAACATACTGCGACTACCACAATATCAATAATAAACAGGATATTACGCTTGGCTTGATGACTATATTTATATTGCAGCCAACGCGAAAATTTAGGAATTATCAGTAATAAAAAAGTAAGAAAAAACGGAAGGTAAATTTGATAATTGGTATCGGCGTAGGTGTAGTGATAGACCACCATAATCAGGGATAAACTTGCATACCCGACTAAACGATGCAGAAATTCGAATTGTTTGGGATCTCTTTCCATCCAATTGTACATGAACACCGCGGCCTACTCCAATCTAGGATTAAAAAGCCACGCATCCTGCGTGGCAATTCATTTCAATTAATCCATTCGCCAGTCAAATGGCATATCGCCTTGACCACGCAGAGCAAGCATCAAGGTTTGACGCATGTGAGCCAAAACTTCATTGCTGTATGGTACAGCTGGCGTACCCCAAACTGGTTTAGGCCAAGCCACATCATTTTGATAACGCACGACGTGATGAAAATGCAATTGTGGAACCATATTACCTAAAGCCGCCACATTCATTTTATCGGCACGGAATACACGTGATAATTGGCTAGATAACCAGCTAGATTCACGTAAAAATTGTTCTTGGTCTGCCTGGCTTAATTCGTATAGTTCTGTAACCCCTGGCACACGTGGAATTAGAATTAACCAAGGGAATTGCATATCATTCATTAAACGACATGTTGACAGAGGAAAGTCGCCTACAAAAAAAGTATCTTGAGCAAGTTGTGGATGCAAACTAAACATATCTTTATAAATGACGCAAATTGTAATGATGGGTAATACTATCACATCCCTAGTGAACTGAGTATGATTCCCATCATGTTTCGATGTAAATAAAGTGCAATTTTAACCAAATTCATCATGAATAATATTCATTATAGAATCAGAGGTTTCTTAGCAAATATTCATAAATTTACCGATATGATATTTGGATCAATTTGCATTTTTAAACTCAGCTGTGCAAAGTTTTTAGCAGGCTGTTTAATAGATCGGCAATAAATTGAATCCGCTTTTCAGCTTCCTCCAACATCACCATCACTTTTAAACGCTGTCCACCATCCATACGGAAATAGGTCGGATGTTTTTGCATCATTTGAATGATGCTCATGGCTTGCACAGGTGTATCTGGTGAAAATTCGATATGACCGCCATTTGTACCAATATCAATTTTAGTGATGCCCAACTGCTCTGCTTTTAAACGCAGTTGATGTACAGCAAATAATTGTTTCACCGCTTGTGGTGGAATACCAAAACGGTCAATCAACTCCATACGGATATGATCAAGCTTTTCTTGAGTATCGGTATTACTAATGCGTTTGTAGAACAATAAGCGCTGATGCACATCGCCCAAATAATCATCTGGAATTAAAGCAGGCATGTGCAGGTTGATTTCTGCAGTTAAAGACAATGGTGCATCGAAGTTAGGAGTTTTACCCTTTTGAATGGCTTTGGTGGCTTTTTCCAGCATTTCCATATACAGGCTATAACCAATAGCTTGCATTGAACCGCTTTGTTGCTCACCCAGTAATTCGCCCGCACCACGAATTTCCAAGTCTTCGGTTGCCAGCATAAAACCTGCACCCAAAGTTGAGGCACGCTGAATCGCATCCAAGCGTTTTTCAGCATCGCCTTTTAAGCCCTTAATGGAAGGTACCAGCAAATACGCATAAGCTTGGTGATGCGAACGTCCAACACGACCACGTAATTGGTGCAACTGCGCCAATCCGAGTTTATCTGCACGTTCAATTAAAATGGTATTGGCATTTGGAACATCAATCCCTGTTTCAATAATGGTTGAGCAAACCAACACGTTATATTCTTTATGATAAAACTGCTGCATGACTTGCTCTAATTCACGCTCGCGCATTTGCCCATGCGCAACTGCAACCCGCGCTTCTGGTACCAATTCACGAATGGTTTCAGCACTACGCTCAATGGTTTCCACTTCATTATGCAGGAAATACACCTGACCACCACGTAACAATTCACGTAAAATGGCTTCTTTCACCGTATCGCCTGTATGCTCTTGCACAAAGGTTTTCACCGCTAAACGACGTGCAGGCGGTGTGGCAATAATAGATAAATCGCGCATACCACTAAATGCCATATTTAAGGTACGTGGAATTGGCGTTGCGGTTAAAGTCAACATATCAACATCGGCACGCAACGCTTTAATACGTTCTTTGTCACGTACACCAAAACGATGTTCTTCATCGACAATCATCAAGCCTAATTGCTTGAACTGAATATTTTCTTGTAGAATTTTGTGCGTCCCAATCACAATATCGACTTTGCCTTCTGCTAAATCTTCAATGGTTTTTTGATGAGATTTGCTTGAACCAAAACGCGACAAGACTTCAATACGCACAGGCCAATCGGCAAAACGGTCTTTAAAGGATTCATAATGCTGTTGTGCCAACAATGTTGTTGGAACCAATACAGCAACTTGCTTGTTGTTCTGTACCGCGACAAATGCAGCCCGCATTGCGACTTCAGTTTTACCAAAACCGACATCACCGCAGACCAAACGATCCATTGGTTTTGCCAATTGCATATCATGTAAGGTCGCTTCAATTGCATTAGCTTGATCTAAGGTTTCTTCATAAGCAAAGCCACTGGCAAATTGCATATAAAGACTATGATCCAACTCAAAAGCAAAACCCGGTTTAGATTGACGACGTGCCTGAATATGCAGTAATTCTGCTGCCACATCGTGAATTTGTTCCAACGCTTTGCGTTTGGCTTTATTCCATGCATCTGTGCCTAATTTATGCAAAGGCGCAAGGTCTGGATCACCACCGCTATAACGGCTGATTAAATGCAAATTGGTAACAGGTACATACACTTTTGCAGCATCGGCATAATCAAGTTGTAAAAACTCATGCTCTTGCTCATCAATATTTAAAGTAATTAAACCTGCATAACGCCCTACGCCATAATCAATATGTACCACAGGTGCACCAATGCTTAACTCGGTCAAACTGCGAATTAAAAACTCTTCAGAAACTTCCTGCTGACGTTTACGACGGCGCTGCACCACACGATGTTCATACAACTGATTTTCTGAGATTACACTCAATTGATCTTGAATGACCAAGCCGCGATCTAAAGGTGCATTGGTAATCGCAATGGCTTGTAAAGACTGCTGAAATGCCTCAAAACTCTCCACTTGTGGAATTTCACCCAAAGCGGCACGCAACGCATCTTTTAAGGTTTCACGACGACCTGCACTTTCTGCCACCAATAAAACAGGATGATTGGCCGCATCAATATATTGCTTAACGGCATGAAAGGGTTGTTCTTGTTTAGGATCAACCGCCAAACATGGTGGTACAAGTGTGCTTAAGTTCACTACACCTGCTTTTTGCTCAAAAGCTTCGGGCGATGCAATCACACGTCCAAATTGATTCAGTTGTTCTAATAATTGATTTGGTTGTAGGAATAATTGCTCAGGCGGCAAAATCGGCTGTTCGATGTTATGACGTCTGTCCTCATAACGATACAGCACATCTTTCCAAAATTGAGTTAAACAGTCATCCACCGCCTTATCTGTAATGACAATGCAATGCTTTGGTAAGTATGAAAGTAATGTATTTTGACCTTCAAGCTGTGCTTGAGTGAAGAATAACGGAAAATAAAACTCTAAACCAGGCGATGCAATGCCTTCTAACACATCCTGATACACAGGGTTCTTTTTCGGGTTTGCCGTTGGGAAACTTTCTGCATAGCGGTCACGGAAAATCGCACGACCTTCTTTTAATGGAAATTCTTTGGCGGGTAAAACCGTAAAATTCTGCAAACTTTGGGTGGTACGCTGCGTTTCTGGATCAAAAAACTTTAAGGTTTCAACTTCATCATCAAATAAATCAATACGGATGGGTGCTTCCTGTCCCGAAGCATAAATATCCATAATACTGCCACGCACAGCAAACTCACCATGATCATAGACTGTATCGACCAGATGATAGCCTGCTTGTACCAAACGCTGTTTTTGTTGTTCCAAAGCAAACTTTTGCCCAACACGAATATCGAAATGCTCGCCTAACACCCATGAGGTTGGTGCAACACGTTGTGCCAAAGTGGTTGCCGAAACCAACAATACACCTTGCTGCGGCATATTGGATAAAATCGCCAAACGCTCCGACACAATATCTTGATGCGGTGACAAGCGGTCATAAGGCAAAATTTCCCAATCGGGGAAAATAGTCGGTTTTACCCCGTAAAATTCTAATTCGCTTTCTAACTGCGCCAAATGTTGTTGATTGCGCGCGACAATCACAAATAAATGCTGATTCTGCTGACCAATTTCTTTAAATAATAATGCTGCGGCGGAACCTTGTAGATTACCAATCCAGCGTTTTTCGCCAGCTTTCAGTTGTGCTAAATTGAGTTGGGAAATTTCGTGTTGGAACATGTATATAGCTTTAGGGTCTAAACAACATGGGGCTTATACTAGCACGATGAATTGACGGTTTTACGTAATTTTTTCATCCACCATTACAGCGTATTTAATTGCAAAATTTTATAAAACAGCGAGCTTTAAAGTTTGATACACACGCCTCTTTACTTTTGATCACGTAAAAACTGTCGATAATAATCATTCAATTTTTTAACAATCGCTTTAAATTCCAGTAAGTTTTCTTCGGTATTACCAAGCATTGTGTTAAAACGCTGTTGCGCAATTTCCAGATCAATTTTTTCATTGATAATCATAGCTGTAGAATACAGCTGTGCCAAATCATCAAACTGCTGCATACGGCGGTTGGATAAATAATTTAAACGCTCTGCCAAAACATCGTTAAGCAAAATACCATCGACAATATAGCCTTGTTCCGCATCCCATTGAATATTCTGTGCTTCTAAATAGGCAATTTCTTCGAGATTGGCTTTATTTTTAAACAACCCTGTAAGTTTGCTGAACATTTTGAACCTATAAATTGGCGAAATCAAAGTGAATGCTGCAGAGTTTAAATGCTTCACTAAAATAGATGCAACTGATCAGGGTGATTTATGCTCCCCTGATGTTATAAGTCAGTGTTTCAACCCCACTTTGCTTAGGCTATTTATAATGATGCATATTTTGCATCCTGCCAAATGCAAAAAAGCATCTTGAAGATGCTTTTATAACAATCAAAAAATGACTTAAAGCTTATTTGCCATAAGTTTGCTGTAAATACTTCACAATCTTGGCCGATTCAAAAAGCTGAGTCTGGGTATTTGGATCGATTAAAAATGGGACTTGAATATTATCACCCATAACTTTTAATACCTGCTCACGCTTACCACCTGCCAGTGGCACATATTTACCCGGTTTTAAACGTAATTTTGCCAAGCCTTGATCTTGCCAACGCTCTTTGGCTACATTATGAAATTTGAATGGCAACTCCAGTTCAGTCAATACACCACGTACTACACGTATATAAGGACTTCCCTCAAAACCCCACAGTTCAATCAGTTGTTCAGGTGCAGCGCGCTCTACAATTTTCTGGTTAATCCACACACCACGTGCACCATTCAATAACGTGCCTGCAAGTGCAACATAAGGAATTTTAGGAAAATGCGCGTATTTTTTTGGCGTTTTTCCACTTTTGCCATAATGTTTGAATAAATGATGAATGATCTGCTGTGATTCATAGAGCTGATCACCTGTATTTTCATCAATTAAAAATGGAAACTGAGTTTTACCACCCAGTTGTTTCACCAAAGGTCGATATTTTGTGCCGCCTTTGGGGCATGGATAAACCTCATAATCCAAATTTAACAAGGTCATGACTTCGCGTACACGACGGCAAAATGGTGAACCTTCAAACTCATATAACTTTAAGGCTTTTTCGGGTTGCTTGGGAAATGCTGTCCCATTCACACCGCGCCCACCTTCGGTAAGCATAGATGCCATTGCCTGAATGACTTTAATTTGATGATGCACCATTTTGTTTTCCTTGTGATGTGCTCAGCAATTTGATGGCTGTGCCATCAAACCGCTTATAAATCGACCAATTTTCCCTTTGCCACAATAATACCGTTGTTATCGGCATAGACATAATCGCCCGAATTAAAAGTGACTTGTCCGAAATGCAAACTCACATCCACTTCACCCACGCCTTTGCGGTTACTTTTTTGTGGAATTGAAGCCAAAGCATGTACGCCTAAATCAAGTGCTGCAATTGCATCGACATCACGTACACAGCCGTAAATGATCACGCCATTCCAGTGATTTTTCACTGCGGATTCAGCAATCAAGTCACCCATTAAGGCACAGCGCATAGATGCCCCACCATCTACCACCAAAACTTTGCCTGTGCCATCGGTTGCCAATAACTCTTTTACACGTGAGTTATCTTCAAAGCATTTTACAGTCACAATTTGACCACCAAAAGTTTTACGTGCACCGTAACTTTTGAAAAATTTACCATCCAAAGATGGAATCACCACTTGAAGGTCATGTTCTGGATGGTCATCTAATAAGTCACAAGTTACGAATGGTACTGTAGACACGTTGTTCCCCTTTTACTTGGTTTTTTGTATTTGTAAATTATCATAAATTTGAAATTTATGAATTTGCGATTGCGCTGCCTCGACCATAGTATGAGCCACTTGCGTAGCACTTACTGGCTTATATGTAAAATGATCGGGAATAAATCGTGATATTTTAAGATACAGCTTTTGTCCTAAATCTTCTAAACGCCGTTGTTCGTTGCGCTCACCCAATAATAAAGATGGACGCAAAATTGATACTTTGTCTAAATCCAAACTTTCAATATATTGTTCTAGCTCACCTTTGACACGATTATAAAATACGGCTGATTTGGCTTCTGCTCCCAAAGCACTGACCAATATGTAATGCGTACCCTTCGCCTGCAATAATTCGGCAAAATGTGCATTGATGGTATAGTCCACAGCATAAAATCCCTGCTTTGAGCCTGCCTTTTTTAAGGTTGTGCCTAAACAACTGAATGCATGACTATAACCGCTCACATCTTCATCATTGAGCAATAAAAAGTCTTCGAGGAGTAACGTCTGGACTTTTTCTAAGCGATTTAATTCCGAGCAAGGTCTACGCAAAACAACGGTGATATTTTTACATTCAGGCAGCTGATTAAGCTGTTTGACCAATTGCTGCCCAACTAAACCATTCGCACCAATTACAATTGCATTTTGAATAGAATTTGTCATTTTTTAAACAATCTCTGAGGCTTAAAGCTAATCTACCTGTTTCTTTCTGATTTTTCTGCAGCTAAAATGTTGTCAAAGCATGTCAAGACTTGACTTAACTGTCTAGTTTCATCAAAATATGGCACTTGTTTACGGGCTGGTGATAATTCTTCTGATGTTGGTTTTCGGAAGTAATTGCAGCCCGCCCAGACCAATCTATTTCAAGGAGTGCACGAGTGGCAAACTCTGCTCAAGCTAGAAAACGTGCTCGTCAAAACGTTAAAGCACGTAAACACAACGCAAGCTTACGTTCTATGGTTCGTACTTATTTAAAACGCACAATCGCTGCTATTGCTGCAGGTGATTATGCGGTTGCTACTGAAGCTTACAAAAAAGCTGTTCCAGTAATTGACCGTATGGCTGATAAAGGCATCATCCATAAGAACAAAGCAGCTCGTCATAAGAGCCGTTTAAACGCTCAAGTTAAAGCTTTAGCTTCTAACTAAGTGTTAAACAAAAGAAGCCCGTTAAGGGCTTTTTTTGTGCCTGCTGTTTCGATAATTTATCAAATTAAGCAATCTTTAGTTTCTGCACGCCAATTACATCACTTCAAATACACCTGCCACCATAAAATAAAAAACACCTCCTGAACTGGTCAAAAGGTGTTTTAAATTAATGAAGATGAATAATTCAGACGAAGAATTATTTCAGCATCAGTCGTAAATTTTGTGGACTTAAATAAGCCAGTTGCAAACTGTTATTAGCCTTTAATTGCGTCCATTGCTGATTCGCACCACCTGTGCAACCATAACGAATTAAACGCGCGCGGTTTTCTTTTAGGTAGCCATGCTCTAAATCAAAGCACTGATTCCCCTGACGAATCGTTCCCGAAGCTGTGTGCATTTCCCAGACCTGACTGTCTTTAGATGTACTGCAGCTTGCAAGTGAGACCACATTGCCGTTGTTGGTTAAGCACTGATCCATTTCTGCTTTGCTGTGAATACGCCCCAAACCATCATAAATCCACTGCTCAGTTGCATCGCCTGTACAGCCACTTGCTCCACTAATGTAAGCATTTTTCTGACCACTCGCCAAAGTTTCAACTTTCAAACAGTTATTTCTGTTTTTCATTAGTGTTGCTTCAGCCACAATATTTTCATTGCCTAAACCCAATCGCTCCACAAAATTGTGCAATGCTGTTTCCGCTTCAGGCTTAGTCTTTTCTAAATCGGCACGATAAACATTCATCCAGCGGTTTAAACGATAAATCGTATTTTGCTGTTGTTCATAACGCTGTAATTGTTGCTGTGCAGTTGCACTTAGCTCTTGACGATAATCTGCATAAGAATCATACAATAGTTGTGCAGCAGGTTTTAAAGCCACCACAGCTTGACTGGCTTGCGCTTCCAACTGCTTCTGAAAATCAGGCATTTCAACTTTTCTTAAAGCTTCATAGCCATGTGTACGACCAATTTTTACCGCAGGTTGAATACTATCGCTATATTGCGGAATATTCAGTGTCGATAATAACTTCTCGGCATGATTGGCTTTTTTACAGTATAAATTCACCTGTTTTGGCTGCTCAGCAAGTGCTAAATTGACATGCAGTTTATTGGCATTGCTGGTCATACGGTTAGGTGCCAATGCCACGTTCTGATTACGATTGGCATATTGAACATCTAACCAACATGCGGCATTTTCAGCAGCACGATTTACCCCAGGTAAATTATAAACATTACCCCAGTTACTGCGTGCAGCAGGATACAACACACCTTGCTGAGTTTCAGGATCATATCCGCCAATAATAGTAATTACAGGCACACCAAATAAGCGCGGTTTTAAATAGTAACCATCGGCACTGTTGTACCAAACCTGATTGGAGCTTGGTACTTTTGGATAAACCACTTCCATTTGGCGTGTGTCTTTATTCCAAATTTTATAACCACTTGGTGAGCTTTCATCCCAAACATGTCGCGCCCCAAAGTGGGGTTGAATCCGAATATGGGTACTGTAACCCGTGTAATGGGTATAACGCGAAATGCTACTGTTGGTTGCACCACCTGACATCGCATCCCAACTATAAGCATATTGTTTCAGGAAGTTAGGCACACCATTTTTGCCATCACCCAAGTTTCGAGTATGCCACGCTAAGTTACCGCGCATTTTATTACGATACGCAATATAGCCCCAACCGCTGTCTGCATGGTGTGCAGCCCAGAACATATTTTCACCTTGTGAACCCGGATAATGCCCTAGACCATAATGATGTCCAATTTCATGGCTGAACTCGTTGCCCACAGAATCATACAGGGTCAACATACCATTACCGCCACTTAAACCATGCGTTTGATCACCATTTGTATATTTACCTCGTGCATGATGGGCAATTACAGTTTGTGTAAGTTGTGGCTGTTGCTGACTTTGCATAGAGGCACTGGTCACACCCCAGTTGGCTAAGTTAATTCCCACACTAAAGGTCGATTTTGCAGTATTTTCCCGCATGTCCCCCGAATAGACACCACCTTCACCCGCACTTTGGGTATCGTAAATCGTGCCGTTGGCGACCATCACTCGATCTAGCTGAATGTCATCATATTTTGCCACGGTCATTTGTGCCGCAGGAATGGTTTGGAAATAATCGGTACCCGCTTTTTCAGGCTCTAATAACATATAATGCCCGCCCGATTTCGGTGGTGCAGTTAGTAGACCAATACGAATATTGTTGAGTACCAATTCACCCGGTGCTGCAAAATCAATTTTTTCTGCGTCAAGTGCACCACTACGGTTTTTAGAATCAACCAAACGCAGCTTTAAACTGGGACGTACTTCATCCCAATTTAATTTAGCCGACCACGCACGCTTACTATACAACACCTCAGCACGACCATCTTGATTGCTCTGGTCTGAAGCAGGAATCTGGGTTGGATCAAGTAAAGCAACACGACGTAACAAGCGTTCATTTTGATACACTTCAAGCTGCAAAGTGTCGATATTGTCCATGCCCTGATTTGGTGTAACCAATAATAATGCTTCTTTTTCTGCGGTCAAACGTGGCATTTTTTTCGCCTCGTTACCATTCGGATCAACCACATGCCCTTGAGCAAATTGAATCATTGCCTGAAAATCACCTTCTAAATCATTACGCACTTCACGTGATTCAGAATTGGCGTTGTAATCATAAAACCCAAGTGCCGATTGATTGATGACATCTTGTGTAGGTTCAGGGTAAGGATTAGCCACATTACCCACAGGTGGTTGCTGAGGAATTTCCAATGGTGTTGGATTTTCTTGATTTGAATTCCCAGCGGCCTTCCCATCGCCACCACCACCACATGCAGCAAGCATGGATGATAATATACATACACTTAATAGACTAAGCGAAAACCGAGTCACACTTTTCATTATTTATTCCACCCCAATGTCAATTTATGACAAAAAATATAAAAATAAACACATATTTTTCAATGGCTTGTATTTTTATATTAAATAGATGTATAAAATTATGCAATTCTCAAGTTTCATATCGCTTTATATTTTCAACACAATTTTATTAATTTTTCTTTATAAAAATCAGCGAATTTCTAAAGCAGCACACAGATTGATAGACAATATTTGATCGAGTTTGCGCTCACAACTGCATAAAATGAAGGAAAAAAAGAGAATAAAATTTGAATTATTTTTTTTAATTTCTGACAGACGGTATTCTATCGTACTGAATGGATAGCACTAGAATATGCGTTCAATTTTCTGCTTAAACTTTCTGACGAAATTGCGAGATATCTAAAGTGTGAATCTGACCGCGCCAAATCCATTTTAGCTTGGATTCTAAAAACTCATCACCTTCAAACCAAACGAATAAACCTTCCATCATGTCTGGCCAATCGGCTTGCGTGACTTCATTACGTCCAGAAATCACCGCGATAATTGCAGCTAAAATCGTATCATGACTCACAGCTAAACTCAGTCCGTATTGGTTGGTTGGATGGGTGTTATAAATCAGCTCAAGGACATCCACGACACCATGAATCGGATGTTTCATGCCGGGCAAGGCATTATTCACAAAACTATTAATAAAGCCTAAAGCACCCTGTTTCTGAAAATATGGGCCTGCCTGTTTGATATCAAGTACAAAGCTTCCTGGTTCCACCAATAAACCTTGTTCTATAATTTCAATGTGATGGGTATTGGGTTCGAGGGTAATGCCATCTGCCCCACGAATCATTAAAGCAGCCGTATCGACACAACGCTGAATAGGACTTGAAATACAGTGTTGAATCACCCGATCTGTATTTCCAACCAAGTAGCCTCCCCATGCTTCGGCTAAATCGCGACCTTGTTCGGTCAATTGTAAATTATAGCCAGCCAAACCCTGACCAACGACAATTTCACGAATAGAATGACGGGTAAACAAAGTCACAGGCGTCTGAGCATCAGGCAATAAATCAATTGCTTTAAGCATACTTGCAGGGAGTAGTTCTAATGCCATGATCTAGCCAAAATTTTAACTTGGTTGCTTGACACTATACCATGTTCAGCACTTTGCTCAATCTGACTTCGCCATAAGTCCAAGTGCTTGTAAGGCAATCTGTTTCATCTGCGTATTTTTATAGGCGATAAAACCACCATTTAACAATGTATCGCGCTGATTATATAAAAATGCCCGCCCCTGAAAATCGACCAATCCACCACCTATTCGTTCCAATAAACATTGTCCTGCACTGGTGTCCCACTCAGAAGTCGGATGAAAACGTGGGTAAATATCGACACGATCTTCCAAAATCATGCAGAATTTATAAGCACTACCTGCTTTTAGTTCTTCAAAATTGGTCAACTGCGCCAAGCTTTTTAAATAGTCTGCATAGTGTGATTTTTTTTGACTACTGTGGCTTAATCCAATTTTTAGAACTGAAGATGTTACCGTGGGTTCAGACTGATAGAGATACCATTGCTGAGTTAAAATATGATATTTCAATGGCATACCCTGTTCAGGACAAAAATAAATAGTTTGCTCGCCTGGTACTGCAAGTACTGCAAAAGTTGTTTGCACACCACAAATTAAACTTAAATTAATGGTAAATTCAGGACGTTGATGTAAAAACTCTTTCGTGCCATCTAAAGGATCAAGCAACCAAAATTGCTGCCATTGCTGACGTTGGTCTTGCTCACCTTCTTCGGACAACACAGGTAAATTGGAGATTTTTGCCAAAGCCTGCATTAAATAATAATTGACTCGATAATCGGCTTGCGTAACAGGAGAATCATCGGTTTTCTTTTCTACATCAAAAGCAGCACCTGAACAATAATCTTGAAATTCCTGATTTAAAATTTCACACGCCTGCTGCACGATTGGCAATAACTGTAAAATTAAAGTATGCGTTGGCGCCTTTGTTTTTATAAACATAACTATCCTTTTTAGACTGTATCTAAAGGTCTAATTTTTCATTACTTTCATAAAAACATTGTAATAAAATTTACGGCTGATGCGTAGATAAAATTTAGTGGCTAGATAAGTTGACAAAAATAACTAATCATGCGAAAAAGTTTTTTTAGTTAACAGATGTTCACACATGCCTCGAATTGTTTCTGTACCACTTAGTTTAGAACAGCGAGAACGACTCATTTTTCTGGCCAAG
>NZ_VOXY01000016.1:0-44293 GCF_013420525.1 Acinetobacter sp. YH01003
GATCCCTTCCCGAACTCAGAAGTGAAACCTCTTCGCGCTGATGGTAGTGTGGGGTTACCCATGTGAGAGTAAGTCATCGCCAGCTCATTATTCTAAACACCCTCAACTAGCGTTGGGGGTGTTTTTTTATGTGGGAAAGAAAAGTAGAAAGAAATCTGAACAGAACTTCTGATTAAAATCTTTATGTCTTTTAATGAATCTATGTTATACCTAATAAAACGGCATAGAAATTGCTTATCAAAAACTTATATATTAAGTTGTTGAAAAACATAAATTTAAAAGAGTGGGTGAAAATGAAGTTATCGGTTGGATTAAAAGTTGCAAACTCCTTGTCACTGACACCGCAGTTACAACAAGCCATTCGTTTGCTTCAACTTTCGAGCTTGGAACTTGAACAAGAAGTTCAAATTCAGTTGGACAGTAATCCCTTATTAGAAAAAGTCGAAGAACAAAGTAGTGTCGAAAGTTTATCCACCTTAGAAGAGCAAGAGCAAGAGCATGATCAAAAGGATTTGACTAAAGAATTAAATGCAGATCATCTACCGAATGACTTGCCTGTCGATACAGACTGGGATGATGTGTACACTCATTTACCCACGAGTTTGGGAGCAGCGGAATATGAAGAGCGCGAGGATAATCGTCAGGGACATTTAGGTTTAAAAGAGCACATGATGCAACAAATCAATCTGTTGCATTTTTCTCAAGTCGAGCAGCTCATTGCCTACTGTATTGTCGATGCTTTGGATGACAATGGTTTCTTGGATTGTGAAATATCTGAAATCACTACATCTGTGCAACATTTATTGATCTCCATGGAATACGAAGATGAAGTTGAAGACGATGAAGTTTTGGTCGTTTTGAAACATATTCAGCGTTTAGAGCCGATTGGTATTGGTTCGCGTAATTTGGCGGAATGTTTATCTATTCAGCTTGAAAGTTTGGCTACAGATGTGCCTTATCGGCAGGAAGCACTGCAACTCTTGCAGCATTATGAGTTATTAATTTCGAATGATTTAGCCAAGTTAATTAAGCAAACGGGTTTAAGCGCAGATCAGCTACAGCATGCAGTGGCTTTATTAAAAACCTTGAAAGCGCATCCTGGTACAGCATTTGAAGATCAGGAGTCAGATTATCAAATTCCAGATGTAGTGGTCAGTAAAAAGCAGGACCATTGGCAGGTGCAGCTGAATCCTGATGTTGTGCCTAAGCTTAGAATTAATTCGTTTTATGCCAATATGATTAAACGCGCAGATCAAAGTGAAGATAATCAATATTTGCGTAATCAAATGCTAGATGCGAAAAACTTTATTAAAAGTGTTGATGAACGTCATAAAACCTTATTAAAGGTAGCGACTTGTATTGTGCAGCATCAACGTGAATTTTTAGAAATTGGTGCTGAAGGAATGAAACCGTTGATTTTGCGTGATGTTGCCGATGAGGTGGAGTTGCATGAATCTACAGTTTCACGGGTGACCACTAATAAATATATGTTAACTCCACGTGGTTTATTTGAATTGAAATATTTCTTTTCAAGTCATGTTGGAACAAGTTCAGGTGGAGAAGCATCCTCAACTGCGATTCGCGCCAAGATAAAAAAATTAATTGCAGAGGAAAATCCACGTAAACCTTTGTCAGACAACACAATTGCAAACCTTCTTAAGGAAGAAGGAATTGATGTGGCACGTAGAACGGTTGCGAAATATCGTGAGTCATTAAATATTCCGTCATCTTCTGAACGAAAAGTCTTGATCTAATTTTTAAAATCGGTCTATTCTAAGGATTCATTATGACCAAATAATGAATTTTTTTTGAAGGAATAGTTAGACATGATTTAAAGTGACCGCTGCAGTGATCTGTTATTTGGCAATCAATCATGTGAACTATGCCTTCCTAATCCTAATGAAGGTGAGGGATAGAATTATGCAAATAACAATTCGTGGACATCACTTAGCTATTACCCCTGCAATTGAAGAAAATATTCGACTTAAATTTGCACAAATGACCAAACATCTGGATCAGGTCAATAGTATGCAGGTGAAATTAAGTAAAGATCATCAAATCGATAAACATTCTAAAAAAGGCAGCGCCAATCATATTGCAGAAGCAATTATTCGTTTACCTGGAACGGAGCTTTTTGCGCAGGCTAGTGCAGATGATATGTATACTTCAATTAAGATGATGACAGAAAAATTAAAACGTCAGTTAGAGAAACATCGGAAGATGCAGTTGGATTATCAGCCTTTAGCCATCTAGTTAAAATGTGATTTAAAAAGAGGTTTTGGATAAACCTCTTTTTTTATTGCGATAATGTATAGGATTAATGAATTATTTTTTCTATTTATAGTAAAATGACAGGTTTTTACACCGTTGGTCCTATAAGAGGTCTTTGTGATGAATAGTGAACAGCTCACTGAAATTTTAAAAGCTGCTTTTCCAGAGGCTGAAGTTGCTGTAAGTGGGCAAGGCGGCAAGTTTGATCTTCGTATTGTAGATAATCAGTTTGAAGGTAAGCGTCCTGTTGCTCGTCAACAAGCAGTGTATGCACCATTGAATAGCTATATTGCCAGCGGTGAAGTTCATGCGGTTACAATTCGTGCAATGACACAAGAAGAATGGCGTAAAGCAAGCTTATTTGGAGCTTAATAATTTAATGGATAAATTTTTAATTCAGGGCGGTAATAAGCTCGAAGGTGAAGTGCGTATTTCTGGTGCAAAAAATGCAGCCTTGCCACTTCTTGCTGCAATGATTCTTGCAGAAACGCCAATTACATTGAAAAATGTTCCAAATTTAAAAGATGTAAATACCTTGGTGAAGTTGATCGCAGGCTTGGGCATTAAAATGTCTTATGAAGGCGATACAGTCATTGCAGATACCTCAACGTTGGACAACCAATTTGCACCTTATGAATTGGTAAAAACCATGCGTGCCTCTATTTTGGTGCTTGGCCCATTGGTTGCGCGCTATGGTAGTGCAAAAGTATCTTTGCCAGGGGGGTGTGCAATAGGCTCACGTCCTGTCGATCAACATCTTAAAGCACTTGAAGCTTTAGGCGCAGAAATTGAAGTTGAAAATGGCTATGTAAATGCCAAAGTCAATGGTCGCCTTAAAGGTGGCGAAGTGGTCTTTGATATGGTCACTGTTGGCGGTACAGAAAACATTCTCATGGCTGCGGTATTGGCAGATGGTGTTACCACTATTCGTAATGCTGCACGTGAACCTGAAATTACCGACCTTGCGCAAATGCTCATCAAAATGGGCGCTAAAATTGAAGGTTTAGACACCGATACTTTAGTGGTTACAGGTGTTGAACACTTGCATGGTTGTGAGTATTCAGTAGTTGCTGACCGTATCGAAACAGGTTCTTATTTGGCTGCAGCTGCAATTACGGGCGGTAAAATCAGAACCACACATACCGATCCTGCCTTGCTAGAATCTGTGTTAGATAAGTTTGAAGAAATGGGTGCGGAAGTCACACGTGGCGATGACTGGATTGAACTGGATATGATGGGCAAGCGCCCTAAAGCCGTGAGTTTCAGAACTTTACCACACCCTGAATTTCCAACAGACATGCAAGCACAGTTAATGGCGGTGAATGCGATTGGACGCGGTTTTGCTACCATTTCGGAAACTATTTTTGAAAACCGTTTTATGCATGTCCCTGAGTTGTCACGTATGGGTGCCAATATTCAGGTAGAAGGCAATGATGCGGTGGTGACAGGCGTAGAAAAACTTTCTGCTGCACCTGTTATGGCAACTGATTTACGTGCCTCATTCTCGTTGGTGTTAGCAGCATTGGCGGCAGAAGGCGAAACATTGATTGACCGTATTTATCATATTGATCGCGGTTATGAAAATGTAGAACAAAAGTTACAAGGTTTAGGCGCCCAAATTAAGCGAGTAAATTGATGAATGACATGAGAAACGATGATCCAAATTTTGACGTCATGGGCAATTTTGATCATGGTTTAACTTTGGCATTAAGTAAGGGGCGAATTTTAAAAGAAACTTTGCCTTTATTGGAAACTGCGGGAATTAATTTACTGGAAGATCCAGATAAATCACGTAAGTTGATTTTTCCAACCACACATAAACAAGTGCGTATTTTAATTTTACGTGCTTCTGATGTACCAACTTATGTTGAAAATGGTGCAGCAGATATTGGGGTTGCGGGTAAAGACGTGCTGATGGAGCATGGCGCTCAAAATGTATATGAGCCGCTGGATCTGAAAATTGCCAATTGTAAATTGATGACTGCGGGCAAAGTTGGTATGCAGCGTCCAAAAGGTCGTTTAAAAATTGCCACTAAATATGTGAATTTGACCCGTCAATACTATGCCAGCTTAGGCGAGCAGGTTGATGTCATTAAACTCTATGGCTCAATGGAATTAGCACCATTGGTCGGTTTGGGTGATTACATAGTCGATGTGGTTGATACAGGTAATACTTTACGTGCCAACGGTTTAGAGCCGCTAGAAGAAATCTGTAAAGTATCTTCACGTTTAATTGTCAATAAAGCCAGTTTTAAGCGCAAGCAAGATTTGCTCAATCCAATTTTGGCACAACTTGAAAAAGCAGTGGTAGAACGCGAGTTGGCAAAACAATCTGCTTAACTTTGCATCCATCATCCTGCTTTCTCAAAAAACCGTCATTTAATGACGGTTTTTTTATGTCCACCCATGATTCTGTTCTTGAATGATTTTGAACGTGAATTTCCATCAAAACATACTGCTTTCGCCATGTATAGATTCCCACAAAGCCCTAGAAACAAGGTAAACTAAACTTTTCTATCAAACCTTGTGGGTAAATTGATGCGACGTTTATCGACTCAAGATCAAAGCTTTAAACAAGCCTTTGCAGACTTGTTGGCTTTTGAAACTGTCAGTGATCCTGAACTTTTAAAAACTGTAGATCAAATTATTGCTGATGTGCGTCAGCACGGTGATGCTCAGGTTCTTAAACTCACTCAACAGTTCGATCGACATCCAGCGCATCAATTTTCAGAACTTGAGTTAAGTCAGGAACAACTGAAAGCCGCATTTGATGCTTTAGATAACGAAGTTCGTGAAGCTTTGGAATTGGCTGCTGTACGTATTCGTGAATTTCACCAAGCGCAAAAGCAGGATGGCTGGACTTATGTTGATGCTTTGGGCAACACGCTTGGGCAAAAAGTCACGCCATTAGATCGCGTTGGTATTTATGTACCAGGTGGTTTGGCATCTTATCCATCTTCTGTGCTCATGAATGCCGTGCCTGCGCATGTTGCTGGTGTACCTGAAATTATTATGGTGGTACCTGCACCGAATGGTGAACTCAATCCATTGGTTTTGGCGGCTGCATATTTAGCAGGGGTGACTCGTGTATTTACCATTGGCGGAGCGCAAGCTGTTGCTGCATTGGCTTATGGTACAGAAACCATCCCATCGGTAGATAAAATTACGGGGCCAGGTAACCGCTTTGTGGCGGCTGCAAAACGTGCTGTATTTGGTCAGGTTGGCATTGATATGATTGCTGGGCCATCCGAAATTTTGGTTTATGCCGAAGGTGAAAATAATCCTGAATGGTTGGCGATGGATTTACTTTCCCAAGCCGAGCACGACACGGTTGCACAATCTATTTTTATTACACCAGATGCGCAATTGCTGAATCAGGTTGAACAAGCGATTGAACAGCACTTGGCGAATTTGCCTAAAGCTGAAATTGCCCGCACTTCTATTGCAAATCGTGGTGCATTGATCTTAGTCAAAGATCGTCAAGAGGCTATTGAATTGATCAACCAAGTTGCGCCCGAACACTTGGAGTTGTGTATGGATGATCCACAAGTGATGGCAGAAGAAATTCGTCATGCGGGTGCGATCTTTATGGGGCGCTATACACCAGAAGCGATTGGTGATTATTGTGCAGGGCCAAACCACGTATTACCAACGTCGGGTACAGCACGTTTTTCATCGCCATTGGGTGTTTACGATTTCCAAAAACGCTCAAGTCTGATTATGTGTTCAGCTGAGGGCGTGAAAAGTTTGGCGAAAACCGCTGATATTTTAGCGAAGCAGGAAAATCTGGATGCGCATGCACGATCAGCACGTTATCGTTATCAATCATAAATAGCATTACAACCTCTCCCTGACCCTCTCCTAATAAAGAGAGGGGAATTTAAACCACACAAATTTTGTGTCTTTAGTAATGAAAATTCCTCTCCCTTTGGGAGAGGTTAGGAGAGGGTTTAAAGAGAATACAAAATGAATATCACAGCAGAACAAATGCGTTTTTGGAGCCCTGAAGTACGTGAGCTAGAGCCTTATGTACCGGGTGAGCAGCCAAAAATTCAAAATTTATTAAAATTGAATACCAATGAAAACCCGTATCCACCTTCGCCTAAAGTGGTGGAAGCGGTGCAAAAGGTTTTAGAAAACTCGGCAGATGCACTGCGTTTATATCCAGATCCAGATGCGTCTGAGCTTAAGCAAGCCATTGCGAAACAGCAAAATGTAGCTGTTGGAAATGTCTTTGTTGGCAATGGTTCAGATGAAGTCCTTGCACATATTTTTAAGGCTTTTTTTGTTCAGGAACAGCCGTTACTGTATCCGGATATCACCTATAGTTTTTACCCTGTATATAGTCAATTTTTTGGGGTAAAAACTAAAATTTTGCCTTTAAATGATGATTTTGAAATTGTAGTTGATGACTATAAGCAAGCCAATGGTGGCATTATCATCACCAATCCGAATGCACCGACCAGTATTGCTTTAGGTTTAAGCGCGATTGAAGAAATTTTACAGGCCAATCCAAATTCAGTGGTGGTGATTGATGAGGCTTATGTCGATTTTGGTGCAGAGTCTGCAGTGAAATTGGTGGAAAAGTACGAGAATCTAGTGGTGTGTCAAACCACCTCTAAATCACGTTCATTGGCAGGTTTACGTGTTGGTTTTGCGATTGCACAACCACATTTAATTGCCGCATTGGAAGCCGTAAAAAATAGTTTTAACTCTTATCCAATGGATCGTTTTGCCATTGCAGCTGCGGTGGCATCTTTTCAAGATCAGGCGTATTTTGAAGCCCAATGCCAAAAAGTTATTGCTAGCCGTGAGAAATTGGTGACGGATTTAACGAGCTTGGGCTTTAAGATATTGCCATCACACGCCAACTTTATTTTTGCATCACATCCTCAACAGGATGCAGGTGAATTAGCTGCAGCATTACGTGAACGCGGTATTATTGTGCGTTATTTTAATAAACCACGCATCAATCAATATTTGCGCATTACTATTGGTACAGATGATCAAAATCAACGCTTAGTAGATACTTTAAAATACGATATTTTGGCTTAATTGTTAAAATATCGTAGAGGCGAGTGAAGCATTGAATTCACTCGCTTTTTTTGTTTTTGCGACATGCTATTGCGCAGGTTTGTACCAGCGGTTCAATAAGTCCAACATCGCTGAAACCTTGTCAAAACATTCTTGATATTCTGCTTCACAAACAGATGCAATCGTGACGCCACCACCAGCCCATAATGAAACATCTTGCTGATATTTCTGAATAGAACGGATCAGGATATTCCAAGAACCCGTTCCATCGGCATCAAAATAACCCATAGAGCCGCAATAGGCGCCACGTGCTGCACCTTCGAGTTCATCTATAATTTGCATGGCACGAATTTTCGGTGCGCCTGTAATTGACCCACCTGGCAAGGCAGACATCAACACATCAAAAGGATTCATCTCGGCTTTTAGTGTTGCGGTCACTTCACTGACCATGTGATGCACTTGGTTAAAAGACTCAATATTGAATAACTTTGGCGTTTTGACGCTGCCAGTTTCGGCATAAACACTTAAATCATTACGTAATAAATCCACAATCATCACATTTTCAGCCTGATCTTTTTTAGATTCACTTAATTGTTGTTTCGATTGTCGGTCTAATTCAGGATCGCCATAACGTGGCATCGTGCCCTTAATGGGTTTTGTGGTAATTTTTCGATTTTCCTCAAAATCGATAAAGAGTTCGGGCGAACAACTTAAAATTTCAAAATCACCAATACGTAAATAACCTGCATAAGGTGCATTGGTCAGTTGCCAAAACTGAGCTGCAGTCTCTAAAAGTTGACCTTGAGCCTCAGCGCTAAACTCTTGCGTAAGATTAATTTGATAACAATCTCCTGCCACTATATAGTCTTGAACATGTTGAAAGGCGCGTTGGTAATCTGTGAAATTCCAGCGGGCTTGACACTTTTGGCTTAATTGGAACTGTTCAATTATGGTTGATTGAGTATATAAATTTAAAATAAAATCAAAGATTTGAGTAGCAGCATCGTCTGAACTATAAAAATACCAGCCATCAGTTTCTTGCTGTAAATAGCTTTTAAATTGACCTAAAAAAATACTTGGCTGGGGACGAGACTGCATATTGATGTGTTGCTGTGCTGCTGCATCATACGAAACAAACCCCATTACACTGCAAAATGGGGCGGTGTCAGCATCTTCTAAAGCACCGAGATGAGCTGTTAAATCTAATTGAGTTGGACTTAATTCATATTGATCCAATGCCGTTTTTTGAAAGTAAAAATGTTGATGGTTTTGCTGCACACAATAGCGTTCAGCCAAAAAAGCAATACGTGCCTTTCCATTATTTTGCAAATAAATACAATGTGAAAGTGCTGCCAAAGCTTGCAAAATTCTTGCAGCCTCATATTCAGGTTCACAGAATAATTTTTTAAAATGAGTAGGATAGGACATAAAGCGTAAACAGCTGAGAGATTTTAAAAGGCTATTTTACATGATTGCAGCAGATAAAAAGCAAATAACCGTTTGTCGGTAAGATGTGGATTACGACCAACAGCAGTTGAACAAAAAATAACTCAGATATACCTTTGTATGTGCAAACCGGCTACTCAAGGAATGTGTGTTAGTGTTGTCCTCATCAAATAAAAACACAATCACTGGCACTGAGTGGTAAAACCAAAAAAATAATACTCTCGGGAGAGTAACAAGATGAAAAAATTTACTAAACTTGCTTTGGTATCATCAATCGCGTTAACGACAAATGCAATGGCAATGCAGGCAATGGACGATACTGCATTAAGCGCAACTACTGGTCAAGATGGTTTAAGCATCGGGATTGGTATTTCTAAAATCGAAATCGAAAAACTTTTAATCCATGATAATGATGGTTTGGCTGCAAAAGGTGCTGCTGGAGACTTAGGTTTCGGTGGTACTTCAAAGGCAGGTGCTATCGTAATTAAGGGCAATGGCGAAGGAAAAACAGCGAATCACGGTGTGGTTATTGAAGCCAATATGTCTGATGTGACAAATCCAACAAAATATTTATTGGCTTCTCATAATTTAGCAGATTTAGTCATTGATACAGATGCTGGTGAGACTGCTGATGGTGGTGCATTTATTAATGTAGCTGCTCAAGTAGCTGGGCTTGAAATTAATATTGGTGAAATTGGTGTCTCTGCATCGAATGCTAAGCCAGTAGCTGGTGCTACGAGCATTCGTCGTGGTAATGATGATAACAACTATAATGCAATTTTATCTGGCTTAACGTTAAAAACAGGTAAAATGGATGCCAATATTCAATTGGGTGCAGCGCCACAAGGTGCCATGATTAAACTTGATACCACAATGGTGGGTGGTTTAGAAATTGCAAACTTAGGTATTTTAGATAACTCTACTAAAGCAGGTACTGGTGATGGTACTGTAGGTAATCGTGCAGCAGGTGAAATCTTTATTGAAAGTATTAAGTTTGCAGATGCTAATTCTACGGACTTAACCTTAAAGCAAGATATTAGTGTGATAGGTAAGGAAGGTGCAAACAATGGCTATATTCAAATCATTAGCCATGGTGGTGCAAAAGATAATTATGTACAAGGTATCCGTTTAGGCAGTAAGACTGCTGCTTCTATTGGTGATATGGAAGTTCAAGGCTTACAAACTTATTACGGTGGTAATACATTGCAACCTGCTGGTTATACACAAGGTGCAAAAATCACCATTTCGGGTCACTAATTTAAACACTGAAAAAGCGCGTGAATTCACGCGCTTTTTTTTACAAATAAACTGATGAGTTCGCAAAAAAATATAGAAAGCTCTTTTTTTTTTCTATAAAACGAGTATCTTTCTAAATACAAGGAAGTAGAGTGAAAACTCTAAAAATAAAAATATTAGGCAGGTATTGCCGAGAACTAAAAAGTAAAAATATATGTTAGAGATCGCTTTGGGCTCGGCATTGATCTATTACGCTGCCACACAAGCCTTTGATTTAAAAGAACAGCATCCAGAAGCTGTGCACTATACAGAAACTTTGGATTCTAGAAATAATTCATTTACCCGTATGCATAGAGAACCTGTGCAAATTAAACCTGCTTTAGAAGATCAATTCCGTGGCATTGTACGCCAAGCCTATGACTATAGCTGTGGTTCTGCAGCGTTAACGACTTTGCTCAATGGTTATGTTGGCACACAACTGAACGAACAACAGACCATGAGTGGTTTACTTCGTTATGGAGAGTATGAGCGAATTATCGAGCGTCGTAGTTTTTCATTGTTAGATATGAAGCGCTTTGTTGCTGCTTTAGGGCTAGAGAGTGGGGGGTATCGTGGTGAATTTGAAGATTTAGTCAAGCAAGGGCAGCCTGCAATCGTACCAATTTCTTATGCAGGTTTTAAACATTTTGTGGTGTATAAAGCCTATAAAAATGGGCGGGTTTATGTGGCTGACCCAGCTTTGGGCAATATTAGTTTTGATGAAGAACGATTTAAGGACGTTTGGGAAAATAACACCCTGTTCTTAATTAATGTAGCACCTCAGCATCGACAAAATATGTTGGCATTACATGAAAAAGATTTACGTCATGTGGAAGATGCAACAGTGAATCGTTATGCCTTTGTTGATATTCAATATCCACAATTTGCGATGGAAAAAATAGCCGATAAAGCATCGACAATACGTCTGGAACGTAATGTAAATAAAGATTCCGAAAATTATGGACAGTACGAGCATCGTTTTTTAAGACTCTACTATAAAAACAAGTAATTAGTTGTTCACGAAATACAAAAATAAAAAATGGAAGGGGTAAATCATGGATCGTAAATGGATGAATAAAACCTTATTGGCTCTCAGTATTCAAATGGCATTTGGGGTGGCTTATGCCGCAGAGGAGACGCAATTAGGGGAATATGAAACTACAGCTGAACAGGCAGAAGTATCAAATACAGCAGCATCAACTGCAGATACAAGTGCTGAAACAAATAGTGCGGTTGTCGCTACAAATGGCGTACAAGCAGCATCATCTGCTTTGCAACAGCAAGAGGGCGATGCAACCAAAGAGGCGAATTTAGAAGAAGTATTTACCTCGAATGAGCGTCAATACTCGCTCATGAAACAAGGTGATATTTCATCTTATTATGATATTGATTATACCTATCATCGTGATACGCAGCTCGACCTTGAAATGGCTCAAGGTCAGTTGTATCAGCTTCGTGTGCAAGAAAATGCGTCCCACGCATTAACTAACACCTTCACCGCACAATATGGTTTGCGTGACAATTTAACTTTATCTGCTTCTGTACCATTGGTTGCAAAGTCAGACTTGTTAAAAGATGCCACGGCAGCAGGCTTGGGGGATATTTCTTTAGGTGCACGTTGGGAGCCATTCCCATTAAAAGCGGGGCGTTTACCTTTAATTTTATTCGCAAATTTATCGACCAAAACGGGGGATAGTCCTTACGAGATTAATCCTGTTAAAGATTTATCAACAGGTAAGGGTTACTACTCTGCAGGCATCGGTGCAAGTACGCGTAAGTATATTGACCCAGTTGTATTGTTTGCTTCTGCTTCAGCCAACTATGGTTTTAAAGAAAGCGGTCTCAATCAAATTCGCGGTAGCCGTATTATTGAAGAGTTTGAGCCAGGTATTAGTGGTGGTTTTGCTTTTGGTTTTGCTTATTCGTTTAACTACGATGTGTCGATGACCATGTCCTATCAGCAAAGCTTTAATACAGGTTCGGAGTTTACTTATCATACGGGTGAAAGCTATTCACCTGCAGACCAGACCAGTTCGACTTTGGCTATTTCATTAGGCGTTCGCGTTTCACCTGAAACCATTGTGAATGGTACGGTAGGAATCGGTCTGACCGAAGACGCGCCAGACGTATCACTTGGTTTGTCATTCCCACTGGATATTCTCGGTTTCGGTAAAAAAATTCGCTAAGAGGCTAGTCGCATGAAAATGATACGACTTCGCCCGTTAGTGACTGCAATTATACTGTCGGGCTGTTCAGGGGCTGCTTTTGCGCAGCTTGGACAAAACTTATCTGTCGATATTCGTTCTTTGACTATGGGGAATGCGGTCACTGCAGATCCTCCTGGTATTAGTGCGATTCACTTTAACCCTGCTGCACTGACCAAGATTGAAGGTTTGCAAACAGATGTGCAAGGGGTGTTGGCACATTTTGATGTACAGCGTGAGCTTTCCGTTCCAGCAGGTTATGACGTATTTGGTTATTCTGATGACCCTGTGGTGTGTAACGATGGACCAGAAATTTTGGCCGATTTTTGTACCGATTTTAAAGGTACAGTACAAGCCGATGTAGAATATCCAACGCTGTATGTCCCGATTCTGAAAAAATTTGTCGATTTGGGTAAAGGCATGCCACTGGCAGCGCCAACCAACGGTATTGCCTATAATCCACCAGGTTCCAAAGTGACCTTTGCCACCGCATTATATGCGCCGTTGATTGCGGGCTTTGGTGCCGAAAATGGTAACCCTGGTAACTTTATGGGACAACAGGTTGCCTTAGAACGTATCACCTATCTTTCTCCATCTATCGCCTATCAAGTCAATGATGAATTGTCAGTCGGTGCGTCAATAGGGATGTCTTACCAAGCCATCGCCATGAATACCGATTTACGCTTCCCGAATGAACTGATCGGGATGTTACGTATGGTGGATGAAGTGGTCTGTACGCCATTTAAAGAAAATTCAGACATCATTACCGATATTTTGTTGCTCGGGATTTGTAATGCCGAAGAAGGTATGAATCCATTTTCCCGTTTTGGGCAAATGCAACTGGCGGTTGAGCAAAGTTTAAGCCCGAGTTATAACTTGGGTATTTTGTGGGAACCGACAGAAGATTTTAGCTTTGGTATGGTGTATCAGAGTGCAGCTAAAATGCGCTTAAAGGGCAAATATCATATTGATAACTCGAAAGCACCGCGTGAGTTAATTAATGGTTTGATGTCTTCACCAACAGGTCAGATTTTAGCGGCAATTTTAGGTTTCCCAAGTTATATTCCAGCCAGTGAGTCTGGTTTGGTTTCTATGGATTTTGAATATCCTGCGCACTTTCAAGCGGGGATAAAATATAAAGTCATGCCTGATTTACAAGTCAATTTTGATGTGGGCTGGACTGACTATAAAGCATGGGATAAATTCAAATTCGAGTTTGACCGTCAAATCTCGGCATTAAAAATTGCAAAATTGCTTTCGGAGCATGTGTCTGATGACAGTTTAGCTTTGCCATTAGAGTTTAAGTCACCGTGGAACTGGGGTGTTGGCATCGAATATTCAGCCACAGACCGTTTAAAACTGCGTGCGGGTTATGAACCACGTGGTAGTGCGATTCCTGACAATAAACGTAACACTATGGTACCAATTAATAATGCACGTTTATTCGGTCTGGGTGTGGGATATCGTTTTGATGCAGATACAGACCTTGATTTATCCATCGGCTTTTTACAAAGTAAGGATAAAATTCCAGCCAATACCAGTAGCTTAGCCAATAAGGAAGGTGTGAATAACCTGCTGTTAAACCCTTATGCGGGTTTGAATGTGAAAACGGATACAAAAATTACAATTCTTGGATTGAGTTATAGAACACGATGGTAAGTTCAGTACGGAAAATAAAACGGACTTTATTTTCAAAGTCGATACTCACACTGATTTTCAGTATGGGATCGGTGTGTTACGCGAATCAGTTTTACACCATTATTGGACCAGATGGTCGTCCAATTGTGGTGCAGCGTAATGCTGCAGAAAAAAAGCAAACGATACAGGCGTTGGAAACCGCACAACAGCAAAAGCAAGTCCAACAAAAGCAACTACAAGAAAACCAACAACAAGACCAGTTTAAGCAAGACAAGGTGCATCAAGTACAGCAGATAACTGCTCAAACATCCGTTCAGGTATCTAAAAATATTTCTGTTCAGGCGAGCAAGCAACTGAATTTGTCTAAGCCGAATATCTCAGAACAATCCGCTATGTCACAAAATCAGGCTAGTCAAAGCAAAGAGAACTCATCATTGCGTGCATCACACACTGAGCCAAATGCAGTGCAGCAAGATATTTCCAGTGCGGAATCTGTTCATCAAACAGGATTGGCAAAAGAAGCAGCGATCAACAAAGTCGCGGTAAAACCATCTGTACTAGAGGATTTACAACAGCTTCCTCAGCAATTTGCGATTGATCCATCCACAGTGTCTGTTTCTAAAAAAACACCAGATCAAGCATCGCATGCATCTGCCCAACAAACGGGTTTTATGGAGATGGCGGGAGAACAGTATGTTAAAAGTGAGTATTTGGAAGATCAGGAGTTTAATTTAGAAGGAAAAAAACGCTTTTATAGTATGCCAGAAGGCATAATTGACACAAAAAATGGCGGTGGTACTCGTATGCAAGTGGTCGAACGTGAACGTGGTGTAAGCCGCTCCGTTCTCAATAAATTATTTAAAAAGCAATCGGTTGCTGAGCCTCACGCTATTGTTTTGGCTGCAGACTATTATCGTGTTAATCAAGCTGAAGCAATTGAGGGTTTGGGGCAGCAATGTTTTGCTGAAAGCAAAAAAAATAAAGCTAAAACCTTAAAAGCACAACAAGATTTAAATTTGTGGCCTAGAGCTCCCTTAACCGAAAAATTTGATTATGAATTGGTGAAGTTAGAAGGCAATATTCAAAATATTCAAATCAACTCTTATGCTACGAAGCAAAATCAACCGACCTTTTATTGGCCGTTTGTGGTTTTTCTGGATCAAAAAGGCTGTGTGATTGAAGGTGCTGGTGGTTTTAGAAATCAGGATACTGCAGGCAATGTCTTACAACATGAGGTGATAGAGGGCATGCTGCAACTTCCAAAAAATAGCCACTATGTATTATTAACGCCATTGGCTTCTGCAGTGGATATGGAACATCGCGCGCTCAGTAACCAAGGGCAATTAAAACTCATTGCGATACGCTAACAACAATAAGAGAATTCAGGATGAAAACAAGACATATTTTACCTTTTGCAACGACAGCATTGATGGCGGCATTGAGTGGCTGTGGTGGAGAAAGTGCCAATATTAATCCAGAGCCTAATGCTGTGGCGTATATCAACGGGAGTTGTGCCAGTACAGCAAAAAACTGCGTGGAATTTGCATTGGATTATCCTGTGGATGGTTTGAATTTTACCTGTAGCAGTGATACCAGTAAAACCTACATCACCATGATTGAGCCGAAAAGTAATGCGGCAACAGGTAAATGTAGTGAAGGAGATAAAGTCCAC
Source organism: Acinetobacter sp. YH01003 (assembly GCF_013420525.1). NCBI lineage: Bacteria > Pseudomonadati > Pseudomonadota > Gammaproteobacteria > Moraxellales > Moraxellaceae > Acinetobacter > Acinetobacter sp. YH01003. Next base: position 15,541 of record NZ_VOXY01000016.1, read on the forward strand.
TTCTTTATTCAGGAAAAGACCAATCAATATATTGATTTAGGGACAGTATCATTGTCTGATATTGGAATGGTCAGTACTGCAGGTGCGGGTTATCCACGTTTAAGTGTGTTAGATATGGCACGTGGATTAACAGGACGCCAAGCAACGAGTTTAAGTAGTAGTGACGAAACGATACAGGTCGCGACTGCAATTGTACGCTTGCTACAAGCACTTTCTGTTGAAGGTGGAGGAACCATTGCAGGTGATATTCAGCCTTTAACGATTACGACACTCAAAAAAGAACAATTGGCAAATATTGCTGAGTCCGTTGAGGTTGGTGACTATCGTTCAGGGGCTTATGCCAGTATTTTACGCCCGTGGGTAGATGTGTCACAGGTATCTCAAGATGATGCTTATCAAGCATTAAACACCTTGGTTTACATGAATAACTCGGCATCTTATCAAGCTAACTATCCAATTTTAGCCAAAGAAGATTCACAATTACCACAAGGTTTATATGGCTGTAATTTGGCAGACTGTAAATCTACGGTCGCAGATTTGAAACACCTCATTGGGCAATATCAACTAATCACAGACCGTTCTGGATATACCTTCGGTTATGGTATGCAATGGAAAGGTGCGGTGTCTGCAAACACGACCAACCCAATTTTAACGGTGAGTGGTGAATTGATTCGTAAAGTACGTCCTGAGCGTATGGTAGCAGCAGCACAAACCACATGGGTCAACCCATTGAATAAACGCATTCAGGGGCCATTCCGTTTTAGTGTGAATGACAATGCGGCTGATGATTTTAAAATTACCCAAGGTAAGGTGTTTAATGATTATTTAATTGCAGGCACGGAAGGTTTTTATAAATTATTGACCAAATCTACAACAGCGAATCCTGCAGATTATGGTCAATGGCAACAAACCATAGGTACCGATCAGTTCAAAGGTTCTTTTGATGCCTATAAATTCTTTTCTGTGAACTTTTTGGATAATCGCGTTTTTAAAACCCAGAAAAATGTACCTTTAGGCAGTCGCTATATTTTCCCAATTTATGCAACCTTGACCTTTAATTTTGATGGCGGAACGACTACAGATAGCATCAAATTAGGTGTTGTTTTAGATGAGGATGGCAATATTCGTACAGATATAGCACCAAATGCCACAGAAACCGATATGTCTGGTCAGTGTGCAGCAATTCGTCAGTCTGGTGCTGAATATGTTGATACAAATGGTGTGCAGCAATACCGTATAGGTGTGTTAGGTGCAACCGATATCGACAATAAAGCAGTCACTTTACGTATGATTTTAGCCAATCCAAAATTTCATAAACTTGATGGCGCAGTCATTGGTTTGAATACCAAAATTGAAGCGGTTGAAGGTGGAAATGGTCAAGTGGTGGGCGGTGCACGTGCCAATATTGGCAATTTAGTTGCAGCCAACTCTACACGTATTACATTGTCTGATTTCAATGGCTCAACAGTGAAGTGGAGCAATATTTATCATGCGCAACTTGCAACTTACGTGGCTCAAAACCCTGCTTTAGCAACTGATGCAGATAAAGCTTTGGTGAAAGCCCAAGGTGGAGCTGTAAGTCTAGATGTTGCTGAGTGTTATAACCCAAATAAAGTGCGTATTTAGCATTAATTTTAGGTGACATAGTGATGAAAATAGCCCACTTTAGAGTGGGCTATTTATTATTCGAATTTTAGCTTGATTCAAATGAACATCATGTGGGGTTTTTAACCCGTATGATCTGTACGTGAACCTAAGGTTTCTAAGTGGGTCGTAAAATGATTGTTTTTTCGATCTGCAAAGTAGTGTTGTAAAGTACGTTCTACACTTGGGAAAGCCAATTCAGACCACGGAATTTCATCTTCACTAAACAAGCGTGATTCGATGGTTTCTTCACCTGCACCAAATTGACCATTCAACAATTGAGCTTTGAACAGCACATAAATTTGCCCAATCCGTGGAATGTTATACATGCAATAAAGTTGTTCGATTTCAATTTCCGCTTCGGCTTCTTCGCGGGTTTCACGGGCAGAACCTTGCTCCATGGTTTCAAACATTTCCATATAGCCTGCGGGTAAAGTCCACAAACCATAGCGTGGTTCAATTGCACGACGACACAACAATACTTTATTTTCCCAAACGACCAATGCACCACAAATGACTTTTGGATTGACATAGTGAATATTGCCACATGCGCTACACACTTGACGTAATTGCTGATCGCCAAGCGGAATTTTCGTTGTTGTTTTTTGTCCACAATTTCCACAAAAGTTCATAGTGATCGTCATTGTTGAAGGGAGTTCTCAGAATAACTGAAAATTTCAACTTTGGCATCCTCTCTATCTATTGCCCACCTATTTCAGCTATGATGAAAACTTAGACAAGGAGAATTATAAGGCATGATTGATCATTCGCTCACGCATCTATTACAGCAACGTTTGCGCTTTTCTAAAACGTTCATGGAAGCGCATGCAGCGGTATTGATTGCCATTACCGACGAGTCTGATCCAAAGGTATTGCTAACCCGCCGTTCTACCTTACTCAATAATCACGCGGGTGAGGTGTCTTTCCCTGGTGGCAAACGCGATCCGCAAGATACCAGTAATATTGTGGTGGCATTGCGTGAAGCGCAGGAAGAAACCGCATTAAATCCATTTGAAGTGCAGTTGATTGGTGACTTGCCAATGCAAAAAGCCCGTAATGGAATGTTGGTTAAGCCTGTGGTGGGGCTGATTCCTCCAAAAGTAGAATTAATTCCACAACCTTCAGAAATTGATCGGATCTTTTTTGCCTCTTTGCAGCATTTAATGGAAGCGCCACCAACGCCGTATGAAGTGAGCTTTGCACAACAAAAATTATATTTTCCGAGTATGCAGGTTGAAGATGAAGTGGTTTGGGGCTTAACAGCGCGGATGTTGGTGTCTTTATTTGAATATGGTTTGGATTATCGTAAAGAATGGCCGTTTTTGTTAAATTCACCAACATTTAAGAAATAGAAAAATTTTGATGTGAAGATAGGAAGGAACCATGTTGTATAAATTTAAAGGATATGCCCCGAAAGCAATGCAGCAACCGTGGGATGGTTGGGTGGCGGATAATGCCACGGTCATTGGTCAGGTTGAGTTGGGACAGAAAGTTAGTATTTGGTTTGGGGCTGTGGTACGTGCCGATAACAGTAAAATCAAATTGGGTAATTTTAGTAATGTTCAGGAAAATGCTGTTTTGCACACCGATGCAGGTATTGAAATGCAGATTGGTGATTATGTGACTATTGGACATCTGGCGATGTTACATGGTTGTACCGTGGGCGATAACACCCTGATTGGTATTAATGCAGTGGTGCTGAATCATGCGGTGATTGGTAAAAACTGTATTATTGGTGCCAATGCTTTAATTCCTGAAGGGAAAGTGATTCCCGATAATTCTGTGGTGATGGGTTCTCCCGGTAAAGTGGTTAAGACTTTGGATGAGTCTGCAGAAGCACGTTTAAAAATGAGTGCGCTGCACTATGCTGAACATTTTCAGCATTTTGTAAACCTAGAGCCTGCAACACTCTAAAATAGAATTTGCATCGTTTAGTCAAACGCATTTTTTAGCTGTAATTACATAGAATTTTATACTCAGGAATTGCAATCTAAGGCATGTAAATCCTCGCGTGAATTTCAGGAGTGGAGTATCATAACGCCAATTTTTGATATTTACTCCTTGAAGGTTGTGCATGAAATTGCTGGCATTGGAAACTGCCAATGAGCAGTGTTCCGTTTCGATTGTAGATGAAACACAGGAACTCTTTTTTCAATTAGATGCGCGAGCAAAAGCACAAACGCAAACCATCTTACCGATGATTGAGCAAGGCTTTGCTGAAACTCAAATTAGTACGGCTGATCTGACTGCAATTGCCTTTAGCCGTGGCCCGGGTTCTTTTAGCGGTGTGCGAATTAATGCGGCAGTCACGCAAGCTTTGGCGTGGGCGCATGATGTGCCTGTAATTCCTGTATCGACTTTGCAGGCATTGGCGCAGGCGGCTTATCGTCTTGAAGGATTAACTGCAGTTACCGCTGTGTTGGATGCACGCATGAATGAAGTGTATATCGCCAGTTATGAGCTAGATGCACAAGGAATTATGCAGGCGGTTGATCAGGAACAATTATTGAATTATAGCGATGCTGCACAGGCGGTACGCTTTCAATTGGTCGGTTCTGGTGCAGGTCTCATTGATCAAGAACAAATACAATACAAAGGCTTAAGTGCAACCGCACAAGATATTGCTACTATTGCACGCGTCTGTGCACAGCAACAGCAATGGGTCAGCGCAGAACAAGCATTGCCTGTCTATTTACGTGACAATGCTTGGAAAAAAATTCCAGAACAAGGCAAGGCATAATTAGGGTTATTTATGGATCTTTTACTGCTGCTCAAAGCGGCAATTATGGGTATTGTAGAAGGGATTACCGAATTTCTACCCATTTCTAGCACAGGACATTTGATTCTCGCTGCAGAGCTGATGGACTTTTGGACCAAAGAAAAAAGTGATGTATTTGTGATTGCCATTCAAATGGGGGCAATTGCAGCGGTCATTTATGAGTACTGGACACGTCTATGGGGCGCAGCTACGGGCATGTTTACAGGCGAAGAAAAAGGTCGTCGCTTGGGCTTTGGTCTGATCATGGCATCTATTCCAATTATTTTGATTGGATTGACCTTTGGGCAGACTGTAAAAGAATTACTCTTTAATGATGTTGCCGTGGCGATAGGTTTGATTATTGGTGGCTTTATCATTATGTGGATTGAAAAACATCCACTGCAAGTACGTGCCCATGAGGTTGAAGACCTAACTTATCGAGATGCTATTTGGATTGGTCTAATTCAGGTATTGTCGCTGATTCCGGGGACTTCGCGTTCAGGTGCAACCATCATTGGTGCGATGTTCTTGGGTGTGTCGCGAAAAGCAGCAACTGAGTTTTCCTTCTTTTTGGGGATTCCTGTCATTATTGGCGCAGGCTTGCTCGACTTATATCAAAGCTATGATGTATTCCAAACTACTGAAGATTGGACCGTACTCAGCTTCGGGATCATCGTCTCTTTTGTTTCCGCACTTTTGCTGATCCGTGCATTGGTGGCTTATGTGGCGAAACGTGATTTTATGATTTTTGCTTGGTATCGTATTGCTTCAGGTTTAATCATTTTATTGTTCGCATTCACAGGCTGGAAACTATGGTAAGCGAACTTCGCTTATATACCGAAGCCGAGTGGCTCACTCAAGCACAGCATTATTCTGCTGTGCTTTTGTCTAGAGGCGTGCAAACGTGCATTGAAACAGTAGAAAAACTCAATGCGCGTTTTTTGCGTTTGAACCCTGAGTTGGCATTGTGTGTAGATGCTGAAGGGCTGTGGTTGTGTGCCAATGGTATGAAAATGCAACCCGATTGGAAAGCTGAAGTTGGGCGATTGAAACGTGCCTCTTTAAAATCGGAAATGATTGCTCGTGCCTGTAATTTGTCGGAAAAACCAAGCCTAATTGATGCTACGGCAGGATTAGGACACGACAGCTTACTCATGGCACACTTGGGTGCTCAGGTCACGTTGTTGGAGCGTCATCCTATTCTTTTTACTTTGTTGGAGGATGCTAAACGCCAAGCCGCAGATGATCCTTTTTTAGCAAGTGTTGTTGCCCGTATCCAGTTGGTTTTTACAGATTCAGCAGATTATTTACGTGACTGTATAGCGCAGAGTAAAGTGGTTGATGTGGTGTATTTAGATCCGATGTTTCCGCAGCGAGATCAACATCAACAGGCGCAGAAAAAGCAGGCTCAAGTCAAAAAACAAATGCAGTTATTACATTTGTTGTTACCTGAAGATGGTGAAATGGATTTGGGTGATCATTTATTAAGCTTAGCACAGCAAATTGCCAAACGTGTTGTGGTGAAGCGTCCACGTTTGGCGGTGTTTTTGGCGGGGCAGGAAACTACACATCAATGGCAGGGCGATGCTTGCCGATTTGATGCTTATTTCCAAGCAAATTTGAACAATGGGTAGATTTCTACCACTAAAGCAGTGGCAAGGCGTTCAATGCTTCTATAATGCGCAAAGATTTGTTATATAGTTAAAATTGACAATTGATAATTACGACGACAAGCATAAACTTGGAGTGTGGAAACGCGAGCTGCGATTAACAGAATCCTATGATTGACTTCAAACCCTCCATTAATTTTTGGCACGATTTTAAAAGCAACCAAGCCGCAGGCGTTTGGTTATTTTTGGGTTCGCGACGCTCTTTGCAAATTATTCGTCCTTCTATCTTACAACTGATTTTTTGGGGGATTTTAGGTGGTCTTGCCAATACCTTATTCAGTTGGTTGGTCGCGGGAGAAGTGGGTGAATTTAACCCACAAGGTTTGGTCAGTTATGCCTTGTGGCCCTTTATTGCCTTAATTGTCGGAATTATTCTTTCTCAGCGTGTCAATAACCCGCGTTTATTGTTAGTACCTGCTTTGTTGTGGTTGGTATTAGATACTCACGTTGCATTATTACAAAGCTTGATTCAATACATGGGCATGATGGATGTCTTGCCGTATGTGTTATATGACTATTTGCCTACCATTTTTATGGTGCTATTTGTTTGGCAAAGTTTGGCAGTGGTATGGGTGTTTTCACGTGAATTGCATTGGCCGTGGTGGGAACGTGCGCTGATTGTTTTGGCGACCTTATTCACTTTGGTAGTTTGGCAAATGTCAGTGAAAAGTCAGCCCATTTGGAAAGTAGAAGAAGTTCCACCAAGTCTAAGCGAAGAAGCTTTCTATGCACAAAGTCGTGTACTCAATAAAGCTTTAGACAGTATTCAATATGGGGAATTTGCTCAATCGCATTGGTACTTTTTAGGTGTTGCAGGGGCGAGTTATCAAGACGTATTTATGTCTGAAATTGAGCGCATTCGTGAACAGTTTGATACCCGTTTTGGTACTTTTGGGCGTTCGATGGTGTTAATTAATAACCCAATGACCCGCAATGTAATTCCAATTGCTTCACAAACTAGTATTGAATTAGCGCTGCGCCGTATTGGACAACGCATGAACCGTGAAAGTGATGTGCTGTTTTTATATATGACCTCACACGGTTTAAAAGATCATTTTGAAATTGAAAATGCACCACTTGACTTAAATCAGGTCGATCCGAAATGGTTACGCGATACTTTGGATAAATCGGGTATTCGTTGGCGTGTGATCGTCATTTCGGCCTGTTATTCAGGTAGCTTTGTATCTGCTTTGCAAGATGATAATACCTTAGTGATTACTGCATCGGCAGCAGATCGTGAGTCGTTTGGTTGTTCAAACGAAGCTGATTATACTTATTTTGGTCGTGCCTTTTTTGATCAGGCTATGCGTGAACAAAACTCTTTTGCTAATGCTTTTAATGAAGCCAAAGTGACTGTGGCGAAATGGGAGCAAGCGCAAGGTTTTGAACCTTCAGAGCCACAATGGGCGATGGGTAAAAATATGGAATTGATGTTGCCACAATTAGAGCAGCGTTTGTTTCCTCAAAAAAGTGTTGCAACATCGGCTGAAATTCAATTGAGTGCGCAATCTGTTCAATAAGCCAAAGAGGAGAGGGTGATGGAGTTAATTCAGAACAACCGCTGTTTTGAGGGTGAGCAACGAATTTATCGTTTTCATTCCAATGCTTTACAGACTGAAACTCAGTTTGGCATTTTTTTACCAGAACAAGCTTTGGCGGGGCAGGCTTGTCCTGCGGTATTTTATTTGGCAGGTTTAACCTGTAACGAAGAAACCTTTGCGATTAAAGCACATGCGCAGCACATGGCAGCGCAATTGGGACTGATTTTGATTAGTCCAGATACTTCACCGCGTGGCGAAGCTGTTGCCAAAGGCGACCATTGGGATATTGGACAGGGGGCAGGTTTCTATATCAATGCGACACAAGCACCGTGGGCGGCACATTATCAAATGGAAACTTTTGTCACCGATGAGCTTTATCAATTGGTGCTGCAACAGTTCCCAATTCAGGCACAGCACGTTGGCATCATGGGGCACAGTATGGGCGGTCATGGTGCATTGACCCTCGCGTTTAAATATCCTGAAAAATTTAAATCCGTGTCTGCTTTTGCTCCGATTTGTGCGCCAAGCCAATGCCCGTGGGGTGAAAAAGCATTTTCTAATTATTTAGGTACAGATCAGCAAGTATGGTTACAGCACGATGCGACTGCTTTGGTGCAGGTCAAAGGTGCATTGTTCAGTGAAATTTTGATTGATCAGGGATTGAAAGATCAATTTTATAGTCAGCTCAATCCTGCATTATTTCAGCAAGCTTGCGATGCGGTTGGGCAAAAATTGAGTTTGCGGGAACATGCAGGCTATGATCATGGCTATTATTTCATTCAAAGCTTTATAGATCAGCATTTGCAATTCCATGCGGTACAATTGCAAGCGGACTAAGCCAAGTACTCAATTTTACGCATTGATTTTTAAACTTTTCTAGGCAAGTTGTTCACTTTTTATTAGAATGGTGAACACTTGCTTTTTTACCATTTGGAAAGATTGCTCATTTGGGTTTGAGTGTCTGGGTAAAATAACGACCGCACAATAAAATAAATAAGGCATCACATGCACAATTCAGAATGGGATTCACCACAACAAGCAATGCCATCTTCCCCCTTTTTTGCAGCGGAGCCTACGACGCCACCCGCACGGAATCCATTACTTGGACGGATTCATCATTTTCAGTTTCATGGTAGTGCCTCAGAGTATTTTGGTATTTGGATTGTCAATATTTTGTTGATGATCGTGACCTTTGGGCTGTATGCACCGTGGGCAAAAGTACGTCGTTTGCGCTATTTTTATGGCAATACCGAATTAATCAAACGTCGTTTTGATTTTACAGGCATCCCACATAAAATTTTATTGGGACGTTTAATTGCCATTGGAATTTATGTTGCGATCTCGGTGGTTTCCAATTATTCAGTCAAAGCCATGGTTATTGGCGTGGTGGCTTTATATTTGGCTGTGCCGTGGTTGATTCGAGCGACCATCCGTTTCAAGGCGCGAAATAGTAAATTTGGCAATGCGCGTTTTTATTTTTCAGGCAGTAACAAAGAAGCCTATTGGGTATTTCTAAAATGTATCGTAATTAATTTGTTTACTTTGGGCTTATTTTTTCCTGTGTTAGTGTGGATGTATAAGCGTTATTGCCTAGACCATTTATATGCAGGACAGCTTAAATTTAAACTAAAAGCAGACTGGCCAGCATATATGCGCGCAATGTATATGCCTATTTTTTTGTTCTTTGGCATTTTGCTTGCTGTCGGGATAATGTTGACTTTGGCAGGACAGTTGAGTCGTAATCCTGCGCAGTTGGTTTGGTTATTTTTAGCGGTTTATCTGTTGGGGATATTTTTAATTTGGCCACTAATGTCGGCGCGAATTTTTATCACCACATGGAACAATACCAGTATCAGTCGTAGTGAATTTCAGACCGATTGCGGACAGTGGCACTATACTTGGATTGTGGTGACCAATTGGATTGTGAAAGTTCTGAGTTTGGGTTTAATGACCCCATGGGCAGCCATTCGTTTATATCGCTATCAGGTTGAGTCTTTAAGTCTACATTTAAAAAATGATCCAGATTTGATGATCAATAAACTGCAAGCTGAACATAGCGCACTTGCAGAAGAACTCAGTGATATTTTTGATATTGATGTATCGCTGTAAGCTAGGAGAAGAAGATGGCAGCACAGATCGTGGATGTGGTATTTTATGATGGTGTAGTGTCTAAACCATGGGCTGCCAAAATCTCTCCTATAGATGCTCAGTCGGTACTTATTCGTTATGGTGAAAATTTACAGCAACAACGACACTATCATTATCAAGACATGATGTTGGTGGGCGCACTAGGTAAAATTCAACCTGTCATTGAACTTAAAGACGATGCACGTATTGAATTTTCCGAAGCCTTGCCTGAATGGTTTCAACTGCGAAATAAACAGGTGCAGCATTCTATTTGGAAATTGGAACGTACGCCAAGCCTAATTGTATTTAGTCTGGTTTTTGTGTTGTTGATGGTATTTGCCACAGTGCAATGGGGCATCCCAAGTGCATCCAAATACGTTGCCTTTCAATTGCCTGCGAACACCTTAAATCAAATTGGTGATGAAGCAGAGCGTTATATCTTAGACATGACAGCGCCAAGCCAACTGCCCGCAGCGCGTCAGCAGAAAATTCTAACAGATTATCGACAGCTTATTGCAGGAGATACACCTGCCAAAGTGCTGTTTCGACAAGGTGATCGCTTAGGCGCGAATGCTCTGGCAATTCCGAATAACACCATTATTTTGACCGATGAATTGGTGGAATTGGCGGAGAATGATCAGGAAATCATTGGCGTGTTGGCACATGAACAAGGGCATTTGGTAGAACGACACAGCTTGCAACAGGCTTTATCGAGCTTAGGGTTTAGTATTATTTTGCTCGCGATTACAGGAGATGGTACAGATTTAGTTTCGACCTTGCCTGTGGCGCTCGTGGGGGCAAATTATTCACGTAATTTTGAATCTGAAGCAGATTATTATGCTTTAAATACGATGCATGCTCAGGGCATTCCAACCATTCATTTTGCCCATTTTCTGGAGCGTTTGGCAGAAGATGCAGGTGAAGACACCGCCAAAAGCCCTTTGGATTTTTTACAAAGCCATCCTGCAACACAAAAACGTATTCAAGCGGTTAAGGATTTTGAACAAACGCAGCGTTTAGCGCCTTAACATGAAACAGTTAGTACCGTTGCCAAACCGCGCTCAATTCTGTTTGTCCCATACGACTTAAATGATCAAGCACGACTTGTTCGAGGTAACTTAAATCTGTTTCAGTATTTTTTACCTGAATTTCAACTACAAGCTCATGTGTTTGGGGTATAAGTAGAATTGTGGCACTTGGCATCATAATTTGGTATTGGGTTGCGCTTTCTGCAACGTCAAATTTATGTTTCCAGTGGTTGAGTAGACGCTTGGCAATACGGCTTGCTTGCGTTGTTTGAATATGGGCAGAACTGTTCATCATCTGTTGAAACCAGCATTTTGTTCAAATGAGTAAAGACCTTTACTATAACAAAGCCAGACTGAAAGAACAGTGGAGTGCTGCAACAGAGCGTTGCGGAGATAGAATTATCAAATTGGCTGATCGACCTGAATCATCGAACTGAATGATCCAATCGTAACAGAATCCACCACACCAAGCAGTCTTTGCTATAATGCGCCACAATCCCAATATTTAGCTAGGTTCTCCCATGTCCAAGCCTTATTTAATTGCGCCGTCTATCTTATCTGCAGATTTTGCTCGTCTAGGCGAAGAAGTGGAAAATGTACTTCAGGCGGGTGCCGATGTGGTGCATTTTGATGTGATGGATAATCACTATGTACCGAATTTAACCTTCGGTGCAGGTGTATGTAAGGCATTGAAAAACTATGGCATTACTGCACCAATTGATGTGCATTTAATGGTGAAACCTGTAGACCGCATGATTGGTGATTTTCTGGAAGCGGGCGCAGATATTATCACGTTCCATCCTGAAGCTTCAGAGCATATTGATCGTTCATTGCAACTGATTAAATCGGGCGGGGCAAAAGCGGGTTTGGTATTTAACCCTGCTACACCGCTGCATTATTTAGATTATGTACTTGATAAAGTTGATCAGATTTTACTCATGAGTGTGAACCCAGGTTTTGGTGGGCAAAAATTCATTCCAATGACTTTAGAGAAATTACGTCAGGCACGTCAAATCATTGATGCTTCAGGTCGTGATATCCGTTTAGAAGTCGATGGTGGTGTGGGACCTGCCAATATTCGTAAAATTGCAGAAGCGGGCGCAGATATGTTTGTTGCAGGCTCAGCAATTTTTGGCAAGCCAGACTATAAAACGGTGATTGATGAAATGCGTGCTGAATTGGCAAAAGTTGGCGCAGTCGAAGTATAAATTTCTACAATCACAAGTGCTTATGCTGTGGATAACTTTGTAGATAACCGTATGGATATCTATGTTGATAACACTATGGATAAGCCGATTAATTTATAAACATTTGTACATCAATTGTTTATGACTTATACAAAATAAGTATAAAAAGGATTCAATCGAATCCTTTTTGTTTATTTTAAATACACTGAATTTATTGAGTATTTACTCAGTTAATTATAAAAATAAGTTGCTTAATATATAACTTGATTGTTTTAGTTGGCTTTTAAATCGCACGGATTCACTCTGTTTTTCAATGCAGAAGATATTGTGTATAAGTGGGGCTTGAATTATATTGAGTGCATTGTAGATTGTGGATTGTACTTGGCAAAAATGTTCAATTCTTGTGCAAGTTCAGGTCTGCATCTTTCATACTCAGGAATTTATTTAGTGCTGACTCAACCCTACAAACAAATGTGGTTTGTTGTCCTGATGGCATTTGTCATAGGGTGGAGTGGTATTGTTAGTGCTGCGGTAAAACCTGCACATGATTGGATGATGTCAAATCAGGCAGCAGGGTCTGAGATTCGACATTCTGCAACCGCAGCGAGTGAAATGACATCTTTACCAGATTGTCATACCACAGCTTTACAAACGCATCCTGAAACCAAGCAGCATATATCTGGGCATGATGCCAAGGCCAACCATCATCTCAGTCAGCACACATCCGCAACGGATACCGATTTAAATGCGGCAGATTGTTATGGCTCGGCTGATTTTTCTACTGCAAAGATGAATTGTCAGGACTGTGCGCAGTTGCATTGTCAAAGCTTAAACAGTGTGTTGAATGTGCAAGTCCCTGAACTGATTCAACCTGTAGCACTTTCATCTGTCAATATTCTGTTGCCTGCTTATCAAGCTCAACATTTACTTGGGCATTGGCAGCAAATTTTACGTCCACCCAAAGCTTAATCCTGAATTCAAAACACTTTTACGTTTTATTTTAAGGATTAAGTCATGTCTAAATTTTATCAGCCTGCGCTGTTTTTAACAGTCTGTGCATTGTGTTCGAGTTCTGCATTTGCTGCGGTCAAGGAATATCACCTGACCATTGCAGAACAAACGGTCAATATCACGGGAAAACCTGTTCAACGTATTACAGTCAATGGACAATTTCCCGCGCCTGCACTCGAATTTGAAGAAGGCGATGAGGCGGTAATTCACGTTAATAATCAATTAAAAAATCAGGACTCATCTATTCACTGGCATGGTTTATTGTTGCCCGGTTTGATGGATGGTGTGCCTGGATTTAATGGTTTTCAAGGGATTAAGCCACAAGGACATTTTGTTTATCAATTTAAAGTACGTCAAAGTGGTACCTATTGGTATCACGCACATTCCAAAGGTCAGGAACAAGATGGTCTATACGGCTCTTTGGTGATTCATCCTAAAGCCAAGCCAGCCGTAAACGCACATGAATACACAGATCGTGATTATGTGGTGATGCTGTCAGATTTTCATGAAAAATCTAGCAATCAAATTCAGAAAGATTTAAAAATTTCAGCCGAGTTTTATCAAAATCAGCGTGAAACCTTAGGTGATGTTTGGCGTCAAGTACAGCGTGATGGGCTAAAAGCCACATGGTCAGACCGCAAAATGTGGAATCAGATGCGCATGCTGAAAACCGACCTTTCCGATGTCACAGGCTATACTTTTTTAATGAATGGCAAGACACCTGAACAGAACTGGACAGGTGTATTTAAGCCAAATGAAAAAGTGCGTTTACGTTTTATCAATGCCTCTGCCATGTCGTTTTATGATGTGCGGATTCCAAACTTAAAAATGACAGTGGTCAGTGCCGATGGTCAGCCAGTCAAACCTGTTACTGTGGATGAATTTCGTATCGGCACTGCAGAAACCTACGATGTGATTGTTGAACCTCAAGCAGCGCATTATCAAATTGAAGCGGAATCAATAGACCGCTCAGGTTTTGCTGTGGGTAGCTTGCAGAGTGAACTTCATTCTGCAACATCAAATCTACAGCTCCCTGCAGCGCGCCCGCGTGCTTTACTCACCATGCAAGATATGGGGCATGCTACAGAGCATTCAGGCGATGATCATTCCAAGATGAACCATGCAACGATGTCTGAAATGGATCACTCAAAAATGAATCATGCAGCGATGTCTGAAATGGATCATTCCAAAATGAACCATGCAGCGATGTCGGATATGGATCATTCCAAGATGAACCATGCAGCGATGTCGGAAATGGATCATTCCAAGATGAACCATGCAGCAATGTCGGAGATGGATCATTCCAAGATGAATCATGCAGCGATGTCGGAAATGGATCATTCCAAGATGAACCATGTAGCGATGTCAGAAATGGATCATTCCAAGATGAATCATGCGGTAATGTCGGAAATGGATCATTCCAAGATGAACCATGCAACAATGTCTGAAAATACGCATACACAACATGGCATGCCTTCAACAGAACACAAAAATGCGGTGGTATATGGATGGGCAAATGCTTCTACACCCGCGGGGCATAAAGCCTTGCACTATGAAGATTTGAAATCGCTGCAGCCACAAGCAGATACACGTGAACCAAGCAGTGAATTGGTCGTGCGTTTAGGCGGTACGATGGAGCGTTATATCTGGACAATCAACGGTAAGAAATTTAGTGATGCCACACCACTCAAGGTGAAATATGGTGAGCGTATTCGGATTAAATTTATCAATGACAGCATGATGGCACATCCAATGCATTTACATGGCATGTTTATGCAGTTGGAAAATGGTCAAACGGCAGCAGAAATGCCGAATAAACACACCTTAATTGTGCCGCCAGGTCAAACTGTAACTGCACTGCTTACTGCAGATGAATTAGGTGAATGGGCAATACATTGTCATTTGCTCTATCACATGAGCGCGGGAATGATGAATAAATTGATTGTAGCGCAGGTGAGTGAAAATGAACCGCTTTCAACCACAGCAATTCAAGCCACTCAAACCCCTTCAGCGACAGCGCAAAAAGGAGCAGCACATGCACAACATTAATCTTTTTGCGAAAACAGTTTTAAGTATTTCTGTCTGCTGCATCAGTACAGTTGGGCTAGCAGCGACAGAGGTGCATAGTGCACATGCCAGTTCAGCAGAGATTGCAACAATTGCAGCTCAGGCTGATACTCAATCGCATCAATCGCATCAATCGCATCAATCGCATCAATCGCATCAATCCGATTCGTCCGTGCAAGAGTCGCAGTCACACGATCATCGTAAAGAACATGGTGCGCAGGTGTACGCGGTGAGCACTTTAGATACGCAATGGCAAGTGAATGATCATGCCGAGGGAGTGCTCAAATCTAAATTACAAACTCGTATCGGAACTGATGAAAACAAGTTGTTTGTGAAAATTCATAGCGATAAGCAAGAGTCACAAGCGACTGAATATGATGCCAAGTTGTTATACAGTCGTATGATTTCAGATTTTTGGGATGTGCAAGCAGGTGTGCGTTATCGACACGAAGTGAATCAGCAAGAGCATCAAACAGACCGAGAAGATAAGTTTGACGCTGTGTTTGGCTTACATGGTTTAGCTCCATATTTTTTTGAAACCGATGCTTATTTTTATTTGGGTGAGGATCAATATGCGGCTTTGAGTTTGGAAACCACACGGGATCTGTTATTGACTCAGAAATTGATCGCACAGCCTTATTTAGATGTAGATGTTATTCTGCAGGATGATGCCAAATATGCGAAAAAAACAGGACTCAACCGCGCAGCTGTGGGTGTGGAAATGCGTTATGAAATCAGCAAGAACATCATGCCGTATATCAGTGCAGGTTATGAGTATACGAAAGGTGATCAACACACTGCTTGGCAGTCTGCAACCGATTCCGAGCAGAGCGGCTTATATGCGATAGGCTTGCGTTTCAGGTTTTAATGATTAGGGGTATTTATCAATGATTAAGTCAATGGATCGTTGCTGCTTCTAAATAGAATAGATTGTCCCTAAATACATAGGCTTGGTTTATACTGAGCCTATTGTATTTTTGGGTGTGGCGTATGTCTTCATCAACTCAAGATCCTCAATCGAATCAAGATAAAAACTTAGAAAACCAAAATCTAAACAATACTGGCTGTGGTTGTGATACGCAAAAAAATGTAAACCAGCCTTGTGCAACTGCGCCTACACACTCCAAGTCATGTGGCGATACAGGCTGTGGTTCGTCTTGCGATACAGAAAAAAGCTGTGCTGATCAAAATAGCTGTACATCTGCAACGACTGCCAAGGCAGATAAAGCAACAATTTTGGATTCGGAACTTTTGAGTCCGTGGGTGAGTGCATACCATATTCCTAAAATGGATTGTGGCGCAGAAGAACAAATGGTGCGGATTGCTTTGGCAGATCATAATGATATTGCAGCCTTGTCTTTTGATTCACCTGCACGACTTTTAAAGGTTTATCACAGCAACCAATCTGCCACAGAAATTACCCATAAATTAGAAGCATTGGGTTTGGGTGCTGTGTTGCAACAGACTGAAGCCAATACACAAACTGAACTGCCTGTATCTAACAGCGCTGCACAACAAAAAGTGCTATATGCCTTGCTTGGTATTAATGCCGCTATGTTTTTGGTGGAATTAATTGCAGGTTTAATTGCATCTTCGACTGGGTTAATTGCTGACTCCTTAGATATGTTTGCCGATGCCGCCGTGTATGGTTTGGCTTTATTTGTCGTGGGTCAATCCGCCAAGAAACAGCTCAAAGCTGCACATTTGTCTGGTTGGGTACAACTGGGTTTGGCTGCACTGGTTATCTTTGATGTCCTGCGCCGTTTCTTCTTAGGCAGTGAGCCTGAATCCATGTTGATGATGGTCATTGGTGCTGTGGCATTGCTGGCAAACGTCACCTGTTTATGGCTAATTTCAGGGCATAAAGATGGTGGAACCCACATGCAAGCCAGTTATATTTTTTCCGCCAATGATGTGATTGTGAATTTAGGTGTGATTATCGCGGGCGGTTTGGTGATGCTGACAGGGTCGAATTATCCAGACCTGATTATTGGCTTAGTTGTGGCCATGTTTGTATTGAATGGTGCGCGCAAAATTTTAAGTTTAAAATAGACGGATCATCGCTGCGCGGTGGCTTAAATTGCAACAGGAGGAACGACCTCCCTTGTTTGGGTTTTTAGAAATAGTCAAAGTGACTGAACACTCGACAAGAAAAATCTTCAGGACGGCCTGATTTCATGCTATTGAAGGAGGGCGTTATGGCCTGGATGATGTTGATATTGGCGGGTATTTTTGAAGTGGTTTGGGCATACTCCATGAAGTTGTCTGACGGCTTTAGTAAATTAACGCCCAGTATCGTGACTATCTTTTTTATGATTTTAAGTTTTGCGCTTTTGGCCTATGCCATGCGTACTTTGCCATTAGGCACGGCTTATACGATTTGGACAGGTATAGGCGCAGTCGGTTCATTTTTAGTCGGTATTTTTGTTTTAGGCGAACCTGCCAGTGCTATGCGTATGTTGGCTGCAGTTCTGATTATTTCAGGTTTGGTGCTTATGAAAATTTCATCCAGCTAACTTGGAATGCAGTCTTTTAGTGTGTGCTCAATAACAGATCGGTTTGAGTTAAAAACAGGATGACCTGATACCCAACCTGCTTGAGGAGAAAAATAATGCAATTGGCATTTACTGAAATGGACACTCCTGTAGGCGTGCTTAAATTGGTGGCTCACGATCACGCATTGGTTGCGGTAATGTGGGATAACGAAGATTATAAACGGGTACGTTTAGCCAGTTTAGTTCGACAAGATGATCATCCAATTTTGCTCAAAACTCAGCAGCAACTCCAAGAGTATTTTGCAGGTCAGCGTCAGCAATTTGATGTGCCTCTTGATTTTGAAGGCACTGAATTTCAGAAGAAAGTCTGGCAGGCGTTATTAAGCATTCCTTTTGGGGAAACTCGTAGTTATAAGCAAATTGCCGAACAAGTTGGTAGTGAGAATGCGATGCGTGCCGTAGGGGCGGCAAATGGCAAAAATCCAATTTCGATTATTGCACCGTGTCATCGGGTGGTGGGTGCAAGTGGAAAATTGGTGGGCTTTGCAGGCGGGTTGGATAATAAAGCGATTTTGTTAAAGTTAGAATCTTCAACTTCAAAAGTTTAAATGACTGAGATTCAACAACAATTTTGATCAAAATAAAATAGAGCAGGGGAAATGTTAAAAACATTATTGTTGCAGTTTTGGTGGCTTATTCTGCTTGTTGCAGGTGTAGGGCTGATCAAAATTTTCAAACCTTTTCTAAAGGGAAAGGTGGGGGAACTCGCAGTAAGTACGCATGTGAAGTTGTATTTAGATGAACGTTATATCTTGTTGAATGATGTAACTTTGCCTGATGAGTTCGCAGGAACAACTCAAATAGATCATATTTTATTGAGTCCTTTTGGGGTTTTTGTGATTGAAACAAAAAACTATAAAGGCTGGATTTTTGGTGGAGAACGCCAAAAAGTATGGACACAAAAAATTTATAAAAAGACCTACAAGTTTCAAAATCCTGTCTATCAGAACTATAAGCATATAAAAGTTTTGGAATCAGTATTGAGCGATATTGTCGAGCCTGAATATCTGCATTCTGTGATTGTATTTATGCCAGACTGTGAGTTTAAGACCTCTTTGCCCAACAATGTTTTTAAAGGCAGTGCATGGGTTGAGTATGTCAAAGGTTTTCGGCATGAAGTCATTTCACCGATGAAACTGAAACGTATTCAGCTGAGAATTGAAAAAGAACTACTTGATAAGTCTTGGAAAACCAATCGTCAACATGTCGAAAATTTGAAACAACGGCACGAACGTTAAAAAGTTGCAATGAAAAACCCTGATACAAGGTGATCAGGGTTTGAAGGAGTTGAACGATAAGCACTAAAACCTTTTCGGAATTTTCTGTCCGTTCGGTACAGGCGTTTCCGCATATTTAAGCACACCAAACAACCAAGTTTCAGCATGTTGTACCGCTTGTTTCAGTTGATCTCCCATTGCCAAGCGCCCTGCAATAAAGCTCGCCAATGAACAGCCTGAACCGTGATATTCACCTTCAAGCCGTGGGCAGCGGGTTTCTGAAACCATTTCATTGTTAATATACAGTGCATTACGAATATGATCAGGGGTATCTTCATGCCCACCTTTGACCAAAACGGCCTGCGCGCCCATTGCAAATAATTTAGCTGTTGCGCGTTCTAAATCATCTTCACCCGTTAAGGCACGTAATTCCACAGTATTTGGCGTGATTAAAGTCGCCAGTGGAATCAACTCGACAAATGCCTGAACCAAAGTCGCTTGATTACCTAAAGAACCACCACTATTGGCAACCAAAACAGGGTCAAGAACATATAAATAATCAGGATGTGCACGTAAAAAATCTGCCAGCGCTGCAATATTGTCAGTGGTGCCCAACATGCCCGACTTTACAACTTTAATGGGCAAATCATTCACCACCGCATTGGCTTGCGCCAATAACAATTCTTTAGACGTTGCTTCAAAGCCAAATACTTGCTGAGAGTTTTGAATGGTCAGTGCTGTGCAGGCAATCGCTGCATGTGCACCGCTATTGCCAACGGCTTCAATATCAGCCTGTAAACCAGCGCCACCCGAAGGGTCTAAACCAGAAAAACATAGTACTGTTGGTCGCACACACATATCCTTAATTGCTTCTATTTACGTTAGTATAGGCAACTTTGGAGTAACACTCGATAGTCATTTAGGCACATAGGCTGACATTGTGATAAAGAACCTTTTAATTGATTTAGATGGCACGCTGACCGACCCGAAAGAGGGCATTACCGCTTCTGCGCGTTATGGTTTGGCTAAGGTTGGACATCCTATTGCAGATACGGAAAATATTGATTGGATTATCGGGCCGCCCTTAAAAGCCTCTTTGGCAAAATTACTTCATGTAGATGTGCATGACGTATTGGCAGAGCAAGCCTTAGCAGGCTATCGAGAGCGTTTTGCTGCAACAGGCTTATTTGAAAATCATGTCTTTGAAGATGTTGCTGCAACATTGGCAGATTTAAAACAGCAAGGCTATCGACTGTTTTTAGCAACAGCCAAACCTGAAATTTATGCACGCCAAATTTTAGATCACTTCGATTTATTGCAATATTTTGAATATCCCTACGGTAGCGAACTAAATGGTGAGCGTACCAATAAAGCGGATTTAATTGCCTATATTTTGCAGCAAGAACAATTGCAACCTGAACAATGTTTAATGATTGGAGATCGTGAACACGATATTTTAGGTGCACGAGCCAATGGAGTCGATTGTGTTGCAGTCGAATACGGCTATGGTTCGGCTCAGGAGTTAGACTTGGCTGCACCAAAACATAGAATTCAGTGTTTTGCGCAAATTTTGTCGGTGCTTGAACAGTTATCTGGATGAGCGAGATGCTTACATCTGTTTGCATTTCTAGCGCAGTGTTATTGCAAAGATCGTGCTTCAATATTTAATTTGAATATTTAATTTTAATATTGAAAGAGGGTATGTGATGAAGATATTTAGTCAATCTATTGCAGTAGTAGCGGTTTCAATACTGATGACTGCATGTGCCAATCATGCTGCTACATCCACAACACCTACTGCGCAGGTCGAAATGTACACATCATTGCAACATCGACAGTGTGAGCCAGATTCAGGTTTAACCCTTACGGAAATTGTTCAGCGTTTACAGCAAGCACAGATTCAGGTGAAGCGGGCCAGTGTAGGTTCAGATGGGCGGATGTATGCACAGGTCTGTGGTGGTGCAGATGGAAAAATTGCTATTGTCACGATTCCTCAATCTCAGCAGAAACAAGCAGCGGCATTGGGCTTTCAGCCTTACTCACAAATACGTTGAATTAAAGCATAAGTGCTGTTTTTAGTTGTCACCCATAAAAAAACCTCAGTTCTTTGCACTGAGGTTTTTTTACAACCGAATCAGGTTGAGATGTCAGGATACTTGGCGTTTCAAATTTTAGAACTGTGGTTTTACCACGACTAAAATTACAATCGCTAATAGCAGCACAGTCGGCATTTCATTGAAGAATCGCCAGAACTTGTGTGATTTATAATGCGCATTGCCAATCAGTTTTTGGCGGTAATAGCCACAAACCAAATGGTAAATCACCAATAAACCGACCAATGCTACTTTCAGGTAAAACCATAACGCATCGTGGTAATTGCGGGTCGCATCGCCCCAATCTACCAAAAAGTGTGCCGTGATGAGGGTGGCAATCATAGACGGCCACATAATCCCTCGGTACAACTTGCGCTCCATGATTTCAAAACGCTGATGGCTCAGTGTATCTTCACTCATGGCATGGTAAACATATAAACGTGGTAAGTAGAACAATGCAGCGAACCAGCAAACCACGGCAATAATATGTAATGCTTTTACCCATAAAAAAGCATCAGAAGGTGCATCCATCGACTATCCTATAGGAGATTATTCATCCCACTTCTTGAAAATAAGGCAGGCATTTACACCGCCAAAACCAAAACTGTTACTCATCACAGTATTCAATTTTGTGTCGCGTTTTTCAAGTACGATATCAAATGCTTTCGCGCCTTCATCAAGTTCAGTGACGTTGATGTTTGGTGCAATGAAGTCGTTTTGCATCATCAAGACAGAATAAATTGCTTCTTGAACGCCTGCAGCACCCAAGCTGTGACCAGTCATTGACTTCGTTGAGCTAAGAGCAGGCACTTTACCTTCACCAAACGCACGTTCCATGGCTTTCAATTCAGTCACGTCGCCTGCTGGAGTAGAAGTACCATGTGTGTTCACATAGTCAATTGCGTCTACACCGTGTTGTTTCGCTTCGTCTAAAGCCATCAAGATACAACGTGTTGCACCTTCACCGCTTGGTGCAACCATGTCTGCACCGTCAGAGTTTGCAGCATACGCAACCACTTCAGCTAAAATATTTGCACCACGTGCTTGTGCGTGTTCAAGTGATTCAAGAACCACGAAACCACCACCACCTGCAATGACGAAACCATCACGGTCTGCAGAGTACGGACGAGATGCTGTTTCTGGTGTGTCGTTGTATTTAGAACACAAAGCACCCATCGCATCAAACAATAAGCTTTGTGACCAGTGATCTTCTTCACCGCCACCTGCAAGCATTAAATCTTGTTTACCCAATTGAATTAGGTTGTAGGCATAACCAATTGCATCGGCAGAAGTTGCGCATGCACTGGTAATTGAGTGCGCGATACCTTGTAATTTGAACGCAACACCCAAGTTTGCCGTAATGGTGTTCGACATGTTACGTGGTACGAAGAACGGGCCAATTTTACGTGCGCCTTTTTCTTCAAGTAGCTCAATCATTTCTGCAACAGATGCAGTTGAGTTACCGCCTGAACCACCCGCGATACCGTAACGTGGGTTGCCTGCTAAATCTTCTTGCTTTAAGCCCGCATGTTCAATGGCATCTACTGCAGCGTTGTAAGCGTACATCGCACACACGCCCATAAAGCGTTTTAATTTACGGTCAATGTGGTTAAAGTTTTGTTCTGCTGCTGCACTTACGTGGCTTTTGAAATTAAGTTCAGCATAAGTTGGGTTGGAACGTGTCCCAGAAATACCGTTTTGTAAAGAATGAGTCACAGCTTCTAAAGTATTACCAATGCACGAGTTAATGCCCATGCCGGTGATTACAACACGTTTCATCTACAGATCCCTTTTATGGTGATAATGTTGAGCCGAACACCGTGACTGCCAAGCAATCGCTGATACGGTATGACTCATGTCTTACAATTGCGTTCATAATAGCAGAAAGAATTTTGAATTCTTATGGCAAATATGATGCCACTTTGCAGGGAAGATCAAACCGCAGCGAAGCGGTAAATGAGATGCAGGAAGCCAACCAAAAGATACACAATCATATTGAGATAAACTTAGACTACACCTAGTATCTACCCATAAATCATAGAAATTAAAAATGAGGAGTAAGAATGTCAGATTCCAAGAATAAACAATCAAGCGGATTCTTCTCGAATGCGATTGGGGTGGCTAAAAAGCTCAGCAGTACAGGCATCCATGTATTGCAGCAAGTTGCACCGGGTACTGTAGCGAAGGATGAGCACAGTGCAAAATCAGGGCAAATTATTGAAGGTCAGGCACGTAGCTTTAGTGCTTTTCAAGCGCGTCAATATGACAATCCTCAACACATGCTCAGACAGCATGTGCCTCAAGTTTCACGTCAGCTTTTAGGTCGTCACTATAACCGCGTCAATCAGGTGGCGAGTTTTGTGTCGCCCGATTTTTCCGACAAAATTTCAGATTACCTATTTGATCAGTTGAATAGTTTTACTTCCAATATCAGCTCTGTTGATGATGTGCTTGATCAAGCAGGTGTGCGCGATTTAGAAGAATTGACTCAAGATGTAGATCGTTCTAAACGAATTAGTCAGGCACTTGCAGAACAAAATAAATGGATTGCATCACTGCAAGGCGCATTGACAGGTGCAACAGGAGTAATCGGTTCAACCATTGATGTGCCTGCATCTATTGTGATGTCTTTACGTACCATTTATCAGGTTGGGCGTGCATACGGTTTTGAACTGAACAAAGACACCGAGCAAGAAATTGTTCAGTTTATTTTTAAACAAATTGATTTAGGCGTCATTGCAGAAAAGCAAGCGGTACTGATGGGGCTAAAAACCTTATCCAATATGCTGCAAACTCATGATGTGCATCAATTACAAAATATGCTCGGTTCAAGCAATGATTATGAGGCATTAAAGAAATACTTCTTGAATGAGCAAGGTCAAGTCAAATGGCCGTGGTTGAATCATGTACCTAAGTTTTCCATGTTGAATAAACTCACGCCTGTAGCAACCGCATCGGTGAGTGCAGTATATAGCTGGAAATTGGTGGAAGATGTGCATCACAAGGCACAGCAAGTGTTTTCCAATGCCCGTAGCTATTTAATTCAGCATAAAGACAGCAATTTATCAGCCATTCATGCGTATGAAAAATCGTTGGAATTGCTGGCACAGGCTGCGCCTAAACTCTTGGAGCAATTGAAGGGCAATGAAGCTAAACATGCGGAGCAAGATGAATTAGTAGCGGGGCAAGAGCGCGCGGAATCTGCGCCGTCAGATGCTTTAGTGCAAACCGTATCAGACCATGAAAGTATCCGAGCGGTAAAAGTGCAGAAAAAATCGGACAAAGTGGAAACAACTGCAGCACAGCTCGATGAAAATATTCAGCAAGGTCTAGAAGAATTGGCAGATCAAATGCTAGAGCCACATGCTGAAGTTGCACCGCAAAAACCTGCTGTACCTGCAGAAGAAATTGATGAATATATGCTGGAAGATGCTTTAGAGCCTGTGGAAGATTCAACCCAAGTGGCTGAAACTGTTTCGGAAAATCCAGTAACATCAAGCAAAGAAACTGCAAAGCAGGTTACAAAAAAGCCGAGAACTCGTACAAGTGCTCGCAAGCCAAAAGCTGAATAAAAACAAGTGATAAGTAGAAATTTGGTTGGTATTTTAACTGCCTATGAAATATTGACCATTTTTCTATCTTCGCTTACAATTGCATGCCCTCAAAAAGTAGTATGTTTTTGGGGCTTTTTATTAACGGGAGAATTGCCACATGGCAACAACAAATCAGTTGATCCGTAAGGGTCGTACGACTTTGGTTGAAAAATCAAAAGTTCCTGCGTTGAAGGCTTGTCCACAACGTCGTGGTGTTTGTACACGTGTTTACACAACTACACCTAAAAAACCTAACTCAGCAATGCGTAAAGTTTGCCGTGTTCGCTTAACTTCAGGTTTTGAAGTTTCTAGCTACATCGGTGGTGAAGGTCACAACCTACAAGAGCACAGTGTTGTTCTTATCCGTGGTGGTCGTGTTAAAGACTTACCAGGTGTACGTTACCATACCGTTCGTGGTTCTTTAGACTGTGCTGGTGTGAAAGATCGTAACCAGTCACGTTCTAAATACGGTGCTAAACGTCCTAAGAAATAATCTTTTAAAGATTAAGCCCTTAGTTCGTAGAACTGCAATCCTTTATCGTCTCGCTTGTCTGATTTCTGCATTTAATTTTGTGAAATTCAAGCGACGTGTAGTAAGGCCAGCGAAATGCACACGACACTTTGTGCTACGGCTGGATCACCCTGAAGTGTCATATTTATAGGTAGTTTAAAATGCCAAGACGTCGCGTAGTCGCTGCTCGTGAAATCCTTCCGGATCCTAAATTCAGCAGCCAAACAATCGCTAAATTCATGAACCACGTAATGCAAGATGGTAAAAAATCTATTGCTGAAAGTATCGTTTACGGTGCTTTAGACCGCGTTCAAGAAAAATCTAAAGTAGACCCAGTTGAATTTTTTGAAGCTACGCTTGAAAAAGTTCGTCCAATGGTCGAAGTAAAAGCACGCCGTGTTGGTGGTGCTACTTATCAAGTTCCTATGGAAGTACGCCCATCCCGTCGTACTGCTTTAGCGATGCGTTGGTTGGTAGATGCTGCTGCTAAGCGTTCTGAAAAAACTATGGCGTTACGTCTTGCTGGCGAGTTGCTTGATGCATCTGAAGGTAAAGGCGCAGCGATCAAAAAACGTGAAGATGTGCACCGTATGGCTGAAGCCAACAAAGCCTTCTCTCACTACCGTTTCTAAGCGGATAAAACAGGCCCTAATCAGGAGGGTGATGAATCGGTTGTCACTGAATTGTCATCAAATCGCTTTAAGTTGCTAGGCAGCTTAAAGCGTCCTGTTTTAAACAACAAAATTTAGGAATGCTAGAAATCATGGCACGTCAAACCCCAATTTCTCGTTACCGTAACATTGGTATCTCTGCGCACATCGATGCGGGTAAAACAACAACTTCAGAACGTATTTTGTTCTATACAGGTGAAAGTCACAAACTTGGTGAAACTCACGAAGGTTCAGCAACAACTGACTGGATGGAACAAGAGCAAGAACGTGGTATTACTATTACCTCAGCAGCTGTAACATGCTTCTGGAAAGGTATGGGTAACCAGTTTGACCAACACCGTATTAACGTAATTGACACCCCAGGACACGTTGACTTCACAATTGAAGTTGAGCGTTCTATGCGTGTTCTTGACGGTGCATGTATGGTTTACTGTGCTGTAGGTGGTGTACAACCTCAGTCTGAAACTGTATGGCGTCAAGCAAACAAATATAAAGTACCTCGTTTAGCGTTCGTGAACAAAATGGATCGTACAGGTGCAAACTTCTTCCGCGTTGTTGAACAAATGAAAACTCGCTTGGGTGCAAACCCAGTGCCTATCGTTGTTCCAGTGGGCGCAGAAGACACATTCACAGGTGTTGTTGACTTAATCGAAATGAAGTCAATCATCTGGGATGAAGCTTCACAAGGTATGAAATTTGAATATGGTGAGATTCCAGCTGACCTTCAAGCAACTGCTGAAGAATGGCGTACGAACATGGTTGAAGCTGCTGCAGAAGCATCAGAAGAACTCATGGACAAGTACCTAGAAAATGGCGAACTTTCTAAAGAAGAAATCGTTGCTGGTTTACGTCAACGTACATTAGCGGGTGAAATTCAACCTGCAATGTGTGGTTCTGCATTCAAAAACAAAGGTGTTCAACGTATGTTGGACGCAGTAATTGAATTCTTACCTGCACCAACTGACGTTGAAGCGATCAAAGGTATCTTAGACGACAAAGACGAAACTGAAGGTTCTCGTGAAGCGTCTGACGAAGCACCTTTCGCAGCGTTAGCGTTCAAAATCATGAACGACAAATTCGTTGGTAACTTAACGTTCGTACGTGTTTACTCTGGTGTTCTTAAAGCGGGTAGCCCGGTTTATAACCCAGTGAAAATGAAGCGTGAGCGTATTGGTCGTATCGTACAGATGCACGCAAATGACCGTCACGACATCGAAGAAATTCGTGCAGGTGACATCGCAGCGTGTGTAGGTCTTAAAGATACAACCACTGGTGATACATTATGTGACGAAAACCACGTAATTACACTAGAGCGTATGGAATTCCCAGAGCCAGTAATTGCATTGGCTGTTGAACCTAAAACTAAAGCTGACCAAGAAAAAATGTCAGTTGCTTTAGGTCGCTTGGCGAAAGAAGATCCATCATTCCGCGTTCGTACAGACGAAGAATCTGGTCAAACGATCATTGCGGGTATGGGCGAGCTTCACCTTGACATCATCGTTGACCGTATGAAGCGTGAATTCAACGTAGAAGCGAACATTGGTAAACCAATGGTTGCATACCGCGAAACGATCAAAAAGACGATTGAGCAAGAAGGTAAATTCGTACGTCAAACTGGTGGTAAAGGTAAATTCGGTCACGTATTCGTACGTTTAGAGCCGCTTGATCCTGAAGCTGGTAAAGACTACGAATTCGCTGAAGAAGTTGTAGGTGGTGTAGTACCTAAAGAATTCTTCGGTGCAGTAGACAAAGGTATCCAAGAACGTATGAAGAATGGTGTCTTGGCTGGTTACCCAGTTGTAGGCATTAAAGCGACATTATTCGACGGTTCTTACCACGATGTCGACTCTGACGAATTATCGTTCAAAATGGCGGGTTCTTACGCATTCCGTGACGGTTTCATGAAAGCAGATCCTGTTCTTCTTGAGCCAATCATGAAAGTTGAAGTAGAAACTCCAGAAGACTACATGGGCGATATCATGGGTGACTTAAACCGTCGTCGTGGTATGGTTCAAGGTATGGACGACTTACCTGGTGGTACTAAAGCAATTCGTGCAGAAGTTCCACTTGCAGAGATGTTTGGTTACGCAACACACATGCGTTCTATGTCTCAAGGTCGTGCGACTTACTCTATGGAATTTGCTAAATATGCTGAAACTCCACGTAACGTGGCAGATGGCATCATTGCTAAATTCCAGTCTGGTGGTAAAAAAGGTGACGACGAGTAATCTTTCGATTACTATAAGCGCAAACTAATTCATAGTTAAAAAACCTAATGCTCATGGAGTGATCCTCCATGAGTTGTTTTAAAAAGGAAGATCTCATGGCTAAGGCTAAGTTCGAACGTAATAAGCCACACGTTAACGTGGGCACAATCGGTCACGTTGACCATGGTAAAACAACTTTAACAGCTGCGATTGCTACAGTATGTGCACGTAAGTTTGGTGGTGAAGCGAAAGATTACGCTGCTATCGACTCTGCACCAGAAGAAAAAGCACGTGGTATTACAATTAATACTTCTCACGTAGAATACGATTCTCCAACTCGTCACTACGCGCACGTAGACTGCCCAGGCCACGCCGACTATGTTAAAAACATGATCACTGGTGCTGCTCAGATGGACGGTGCGATCCTTGTTTGTTCAGCGACTGATGGTCCAATGCCACAAACTCGTGAACACATCCTTCTTTCTCGTCAGGTAGGTGTACCTTATATCATCGTATTCTTAAACAAATGCGATATCGTAGACGACGAAGAGTTAATTGAATTAGTTGAAATGGAAGTTCGTGAACTTCTTTCTACTTACGACTTCCCAGGCGACGACACTCCAGTAATCCGTGGTTCAGCACTTGCTGCACTTAACGGTGAATCAGGTCAATATGGTGAAGATGCTGTAGTTGCTCTTGTTGAAGCGCTTGATACTTACATCCCAGAGCCAGTACGTGCAATCGACCAAGCATTCTTAATGCCAATCGAAGACGTATTCTCTATTTCTGGTCGTGGTACAGTAGTAACTGGCCGTGTAGAAACTGGTATCGTGAAAGTAGGCGAAGAAGTTGAAATCGTTGGTATCAAAGACA
>NZ_VOXY01000017.1:0-42042 GCF_013420525.1 Acinetobacter sp. YH01003
TTGGAATAAGAGAATGGGAGTGCATGAGCTGTGGTACAGCTCATGATCGAGATATAAACTCAGCTCTAAACATTCTTGCGCTTGGGCATAAGCGTCTAGCTGTAGGAATCACCCTCTTTTAAGGGGGTGAGGATGTCAAGCACTGGTGTTTTGAATCAGGCATCTTGTGACTGATGTTATGCGAATCTATAAAAAAGCATTTAAGCAGATCGAAATAAAAAATTGCAAAATATTACATGACCTTAGCCGAAAAACACGTACTATAAAATCATGTAAAGAGGGTTGTGATGGTCTATGGCTCAGTTTGAAGTGTTACTGCCTTTGCAAGAGATTACGGTGGATCGTGCAGAGCTTTTGGCGATTCAACGCAATGATTTAGTTCCGTTGTTGAATGATCAATATCGTCTAAATCATTATGCAGATCAGGTGATTCAAGCGCAGTCAGTTTTATTGGATGGGGTGGATCCACATTTAACTCAGCAATTGAGTGTGACCATTGAGCAGTTGATTCAGGCGCTTGGCAAATCTAAAAAAGTGTTAAAGCAACGTAAGTTTAATGCACTACAAAAGTGGCTAGGCATAGATTTGGAATATGGCGCGGGGCAAGTGCAATATTATAAAAACCTAGATCATTTATTAGGACAAGCAGATCGTTTAAGCCAAAAGCTGCAAATCGAAATTCAGAAATCACAATCACGTTTTCAGCAGTTGGTTGGTTTGCGTGAGCAAATGGCGAAATACATTCAAGCTGCCGATGAGTTTTTAGTGGAATATCCACGATTTGTGCGCAATCAGCATCCTTTGGATAATTTTAGCGAACGACTGGCCAAGAAAATTTATAGTTTAAAGACTTTGCAAAGTAGTAATGATATTGCGATTACTCAAATGCAACTTTCACAGCAACTCTCTTTTAGTTTGTTAGATCGCTTTAAAGAAGCGCAGCAGGTACTCATTCCTGCATGGCAATATCATGTCAAACAAAGTCAGCAAAGTGGCTCACACAGTCAGCTAGAAAAGCTGGATCAAAGTCGTGAGCATTTAATTAAGACATTAAGAAAATCCTTAGAAAAACCTGCGCAATCATAAGGCATGGTTTTGATTAGATAGAGGCGAAATATGACAACTTCTGAACAACGCAACGTCGCTGTGCAAGTGAGTGATGAACAGACTCAGCAACAATTTCAGCAACTCAATTTGCAGGAAATTGGCTTACAGCCTGATGACTTTCAGGAGGTGCTGGCTGCGCGTAAAGAATTAAGCGATCTTAGCCATCATTCGGTTGCAGAATATGGCAAAAATATCGCCACTAAAACGTCAAGTTATACCGATGAGCTTTTAGGTTTGGTGCAAAATAAGGATTTGGATGTCACAGGGCAAAAGCTGAATCAGGTGGTGCAGGTTGCACAGCAGTTAAATACCAACAGTATTTTAAATCCAAACAAAAGCAGTGGCTTTTTGGGTGGTTTATTCAATAAGTTAAAAGGCGCTAAACAAAGTTTTGATCAAAACTTTAACAGCACCAAAGCGCAAATTGATAGTCTGGTCACAGAAATTGAAAGCTCACAAAATGGTTTAAAAAACCGTGTAGATACACTGGATAAAATGTTTCATGGTGTGCAAGATGAATATAAACAATTGGGGATTTATATTGCAGCAGGTAAGTTAAAACAGCAGGAAATTCAGCAGCAAATTTCTGAATTTTCCGCGCAGCCGCAGGATCAGACCACGACTCAAAAAATTTATGATCTCAATCATCTTGCTAATAATTTAGAAAAGCGGGTGAGTGATTTGCAGGTGTTGCAACAATCTGCCATGCAAACTTTGCCGATGATTCGGATTATCCAGTCCAATAATTTAATGTTGGTCGATAAATTTTATGCGATTAAAAACATTACCTTACCTGCGTGGAAAAACCAGATTAGTTTGGCGATTTCTTTAAATGAGCAGAAAAACAGTGTGCAACTGGCCAACAGTATTGATGATGCCACCAATGAATTGCTGCGCCGTAATGCAGATTTATTGCATCAAAACTCGGTTGATACTGCCAAAGCCAATCAGCGTTCGGTGATTGATATTGAAACCCTTGAACACGTACAAAATACCCTCATTAAAACAGTGAACGATGTGATCCAGGTACAAAAAGAAGGCATGCAAAAACGTGCAGAAGCGACTACGCGTTTGCGAGCCTTACAGGAGAATCTGAATCAATTGGTGATTGGTTCAAGTCAACAGTCTGGTCAATAAATGCATTTTGACAATGACTTCATTTAATCTGAAATTTATCTGATAAGGAGTCGGATTTGCCCCCACTTGATGAATATGCCATTCAGCCACAGCAGCTAAAAACAGGTGTTGTGGCATTACAGCAGCGTCAAAAAAAGCTCAGTTTTTTGGCTGTGCTGTCTATGACGGTGGTGCTTATATCGGCAATTGGCTTTTTTATTCAGCAAGATGTGATTTATAGCTTCTTTGGTTTAAGCACTGAAGTTCAGCAATTACACATGCCTGCAAGTGTCGATGCGACTTTGGCAAATTTAGGGCAGCAACCTGATTATTTTTTCAGTTTGTTGAACTGGTTGGGTTGGTTGATTTTAAAACTGTCGGTGTCATTTATTGGTGCATTCGTTCTAGTTCATCTACTCAAGAAAATTCGTTTTTTTTATATTCGCTTTCAGTCCTTTGTCTTGAAATTTGTAGCTTGGTTGCTGAGTTTTATTTTACTTTGGTCGGCATTGAGTTATGTTCAGCATGACCGACAAGATGATACGCAGCAGGTATATGCCAAAATTGTGCATTATGAAAAGCACATTCAAGAAAGTGAATTGGCGCGTTATTTACAAAATGCAGAAATGGCAGCGCCTGTTAAAGCCTATTTGTTGGCGCAAACGGCATTGATGCATCATCCCGCAGATAAAGATGCAGCCATTCCGCAAGTGTTGACCTTGGTCAAAGCAGAGCAGCAAGATCCGCAATTTTTACATTATGGATTTAAACCTGAACAATTATGGACGATGCAGCAGCAAGTTTATGGCAAAGCTTTAACGCCTATGGCGCAAAGCGTACATAAGCAAGTGCAGCAAGCACAGCAATTAAATACGCTGGTTTATTATATGAATCTCGCGGTTATGGCGCTTATGTTAATACTGTCTGCGGTACTCTGGTTTTTATCGCGACATTTACAGCAGCGTATTCTGCGGATTCAACAACAACTTGAATAAAAAATGATTAGGCTCAATTGCTTAAGGCAGACATTCAGTTTTTATGTTAATGTCTAAATTGAATAGCTTTAGGTATTTTAAATGAAATAGTAAGCTTGAAACTCACTATCATTTAAAAAAACGATCATAAATATAAAAATAAACCGTTTCCCCTATGTAACTATTTTTCGTAAGATGACATCAACAAATAAATTTACTCCCTTGGAGACGTTAGCCATGTTAGACCAAAATACTTCTACACAACTTAAAACTTTATTAGAACGTCTTGAAAGCCCAATCGAGCTTGTCGCGACTTTAGATGGTTCTGATAAATCTGCCAAAATTAAAGAATTGGTTGAAGAAATTGCAGCACTTTCGCCACAAGTTACTGCACGTTTTGACGGTAACAACGCACGTGCACCAAGTTTTGGGATTGCAAAAGTAGGTGAGCAACCGCGCGTATTCTTCGCAGGTTTACCAATGGGGCACGAGTTCACTTCATTAATTTTGGCTTTATTGCAAACTTCTGGTTATGCACCAAAAGTATCGGATGAAGTATTAACGCAAATCAAAGAATTGAATCTTTCATCTCACTTTGATGTGTTTGTATCGTTGAGCTGCCACAACTGTCCAGATGTAGTACAAGCTTTGAACCTCATTGCGATTTACAACCCTGGCACAACAGCAACCATGATTGATGGTGCATTCTTCCAAGAAGAAGTTGAGCAGCGCAAAATTATGGCTGTGCCGATGGTATTCCAAGATGGCAACCACATTGGTCAAGGTCGTATGACTTTGGAAGAAATTGTAGCTAAATTAGATACAGATTCTGCGAGCAAAGATGCAGCGAAACTGAATGCCAAAGAGGCGTTTGATGTCTTGGTAATTGGTGGCGGCCCTGCAGGGAATACATCTGCAATCTATGCAGCACGTAAAGGTATTCGTACAGGTATTGTGGCTGAGCGGATGGGCGGTCAGGTGATGGATACCATGGATATTGAAAACTTCACTTCTATCCAAAAAACACAAGGTCCAAAGTTTGCGGCAGAAATGGAAGCGCATGTGCGTGAATACGATGTCGATATTATGAATCTACAAAAAGTATCTGCCATTAAAGGTGCTGATGAAACTGCCAATGGTTTGGTCGAAGTGACTTTGGAAAATGGCGCAACACTTGAATCGAAAACGGTGATCTTGTCTACAGGTGCACGTTGGAGAGAGATGAATGTACCTGGTGAAGCAGAATACCGTACCCGCGGCGTGGCATACTGCCCACACTGTGATGGCCCGTTGTTTAAAGGCAAACGTGTTGCAGTGATTGGTGGTGGTAACTCAGGTGTAGAAGCAGCGATTGACCTTGCAGGGATTGTAGAGCATGTGACTTTGGTAGAGTTTGATACTAAATTACGTGCAGACCAAGTCTTGCAAAACAAATTGAACAGCTTGCCAAATACTACTGTAATTACCAATGCATTATCGACTGAGGTGATTGGTGATGGCGCACAAGTGACTGCATTGAAATATAAAGACCGTGCGACAGATGTTGAGCATACTGTTGAACTTGCAGGAATTTTCGTACAAATTGGTTTATTACCAAATACGGACTTCTTAAAAGAGTCAAAAGTAGAGCTGACGAATCGTGGTGAGATTGTGATAAATGAGCGCAATGAAACCAATGTAAAAGGTGTATTTGCGGCAGGTGACTGTACAACTGTACCGTACAAGCAAATCATCATTGCAACAGGTGAAGGCGCGAAAGCATCACTTTCAGCATTTGATTACATCATCCGTTCAGGTCAATAAGTCTGAACGAATACATCTGAATACGCGGATTAACCATCCTTAAATTGTATTCGCTAAAAAGATAGCGCCTGAGTTCCCCAATACTCAGGCGCTATGTTCAGTAAAGTGCGTTATCGCACAGTATTAAAAGTTTA
Organism: Acinetobacter sp. YH01003; assembly: GCF_013420525.1. Classification (NCBI taxonomy): domain Bacteria; kingdom Pseudomonadati; phylum Pseudomonadota; class Gammaproteobacteria; order Moraxellales; family Moraxellaceae; genus Acinetobacter; species Acinetobacter sp. YH01003. The sequence goes on from NZ_VOXY01000017.1 coordinate 5,135, forward strand.
TTTATTCTATTTTTGGTTTTAAGAACTGAGTCGGCTAACAACTCAGTTCTTTTTTTATTTTTAACATCCAGTTTGATTTACAGCAGTTAGATTCATTTCAGTCTAATTAGCCTTATTATTTTGTCCAAATAAATTCAACTGATTAAACTTTTCCTGTAGCTGCTCTTTGGTTTCGACATGCTCAGGATGCGGAATAATACATTCAATTGGGCAGACTGAAACGCAGGTTTGATAGTCATAAAACCCAACACATTCTGTGCAACGCGCCACATCAATTTCATACACCTTTTCACCCTCATAAATTGCTTCATTCGGGCATTCGGGTAAGCACATATCGCAATTGATGCATTGGTCGGTAATCAGGAGTGCCATCGCAATACTCGCTTAGTTTATTGCCACTTAGTTGGCTTGATAAGCCAACGATGAGGCAGAAATATCTGCAGTCGAATTTGGTAAGTTGCGAATCAGCAGGGCATAACGCATATCGACATCTGCAGGTATAGGGATTTCTACAATATGCCCTGAACCTTTGGCATCTTCAATCAGATTGCCTTTTTTATCTTTAATTTCAGTTAAAGTGAAATAGATATTGCCTTGTGGCGTCATCAATTCTAAAGAATCGCCCACTACAAAACGGTTTTTTACATCAATTTTAATGTAGTCACCATTGCGTTCTAAGACTTCACCACAAAATTGCTGATGATCAAAACTTGATGAACCTGTTTCGTAGTTTTGGTATTCGCTGTGCACATGACGACGCAAGAAACCTTCGGTATAACCACGGTTAGCTAGACCTTCTAATTGAGTCATTAATGCAGGGTCAAATGGTTTGCCTGCAAGCGCATCATCAATCGCTTTACGGTAAATTTGTGCAGTACGTGCGCAGTAGAAATAAGATTTGGTGCGACCTTCAATTTTTAGTGAATGGATGCCCATTTTAGTTAAACGGTCAACGTGCTGCACTGCGCGTAAATCTTTAGAATTCATAAAATAAGTGCCGTGTTCATCTTCTTCGGCAGCAAACATATCTTCGTCATTACGTTGTAATAACACAGGCTCGTTAAATTGATGCTGTGCCTGCATGTGTTGTTCATCTGCATCGGCAGTTTCAGAAAGATTTTTGACAGGAATTACGTCACCTGTTTCATCTTCTTTTGCATCGTGAATTTTATATTCCCAACGGCAGGCATTGGTACATGCGCCTTGGTTGGCATCACGTTTATTCATATAGCCTGAAAGCATGCAACGACCTGAATAGGCCATGCACAGCGCACCATGCACAAATACTTCAATTTCCATGCCAGGCACGTTGTTTTTAATTTCTTCAATTTCATCAATCGACAATTCACGCGAAAGAATGACACGGGTTAAACCCATATTTTGCCAGAATTTCACCGTTGCCCAGTTCACTGCATTGGCTTGTACCGATAAATGTACAGGCATATCGGGGAAGTTTTCACGCACCATCATAATCAGACCAGGGTCAGACATGATCAGTGCATCGGGTTGCATAGCAACCACTGGCTCTAGGTCACGAATAAAGTTTTTGAGTTTGCTGTTATGCGGCTGGATGTTCACCACCACATAAAACTTTTTGCCTAATTCATGCGCTTCTTGAATACCAATTGCCAAATTGTCATGATCAAATTCGTTATTACGCACGCGCAAACTATAACGCGGCTGACCTGCATAGACTGCATCTGCACCATAAGCAAAGGCATAGCGCATGTTTTTTAAAGAACCAGCAGGAGAGAGAAGTTCGGTGACGTGGGAAATGGTCATGATCAAAAAGCAATAGCAGAAATATGGCTTTATTGTATGAATCTAAATTTAGGATTCAACCTAGTAAATAGCTCGGGATTCAGAAGAAAACTCGTGCTGCTTGGGAAGGGAGATAAAAATTCAATCAGTGGTTTTGCAAGGTCGTTTTGATCTGAAATTAGAAAGCATGTTTTATCCATCACATGGAGAGCATCTGTTGTAAATGATCTTGATATAGAAAGTTCCTCATCCTGAGCCATACAGAATCTAAGAGAAGGGACTTTCATACCAATTTGACTCATTGCCTATAATCAATTTCTGATGGATAAAAGCGTGTTAACGTACTCGTTGCCCATGTTCATCAATGACCACCTCACCATCTTCTTTGCTGAAGCTTTTTAGTTGTGGTTGAGTGAGCAAGTCTAAGACCAGTTCAGAAGGGCGGCACAATTTCACACCTAACTCGGTCACGACAAATGGACGATTAATTAAAATCGGATGCTCGACCATCAATGCAATTAATTCCGCATCGCTGTGTGAACTACCTTCAAGTTGCAACTGTTCGTATGGTTCTACATTTTTGCGGATTGCATCGCGCACGCTTAAACCTGCTTGTTGAATCATGCTAGTAAGTTCAGCTTGTGTAGGTGGGGTTTTTAAATATTCAATAATTTCAGGTTCTTGTCCTGTATTACGAATTAATTCTAAAGTATTGCGTGACGTTCCACAGGCAGGGTTATGAAAAATTTTGATGCTGTTGCTCATGTGTAGTGACCCGTTTTAGTCCGATAAAAATTCAATATTGCATTTATATATGGATATGCGTATATTCGCAATAGTTAATATTGAAGTGCAGATAAAAAATGAATCAAACTGATTTTTTTAAATGTTTGTCAGACCCAACCCGACTGGACATTCTGAAATTGGTGATGGCTCAACACAATATTTGTGTATGCGAATTGACAGAACAATTGCAGTTAAATCAACCGAAAATATCACGTCATTTGGCGTTGTTACGGAATTTATCTATTTTGCTAGATCAACGTCAGGGGCAGTGGGTGTATTACCGTTTGAACCCAGATTTACCCGAATGGGCGTTTGCTGTTTTAAATATTATCGCGCAGCAAGATGTCAGCCCGATGACGCACATCAACCCTACAATTGCAACACATTGCGAGTAAGCACATGGCACAGTCCAAACTTTCTTTTTTAGATCGTAATCTGACCTTATGGATTTTTATTGCCATGGGGCTAGGTGTTGCGATTGGCGTGGTATTTCCTGCAGTATCGGCAAGCTTAGATCAAATGAGTGTGGGAACAGTCAATCTTCCCATTGCGATTGGTTTGATTTTGATGATGTATCCACCATTGGCAAAAGTCGATTACGCAGCTTTGCCAGAAGTGTTTAAAGACCGCCGAACCTTGTTGTTGTCTTTGGTACAAAACTGGTTGATTGCTCCGTGTTTGATGTTCGCTTTGGCGATTATTTTCTTGCAAAACTATCCTGAATATATGACAGGTTTGATTTTAATTGGTCTGGCACGCTGTATCGCGATGGTCTTGGTCTGGAACAACTTGGCTTGTGGTGATAACCAATACGTGGCTGCATTAGTTGCGTTTAACAGTATTTTTCAGATTATATTCTTTAGTACTTATGCATGGCTGTTTCTGAGTTTCTTGCCGCCGTATTTTGGCGTGGCAGGACAAGTGATTGATGTTGGTTTTTGGACAATCACCCAAGCTGTTTTAATCTATTTGGGTATTCCTTTTTTGATGGGCTTTTTAACACGCTTGATTTTAGTGAAAAGCAAAGGCTTAGATTGGTATCAAACGTCTTTTTTACCCAAAATTAGCCCATTTAGTCTGTTGGCATTGCTATTTACCATTGTGGCGATGTTCGCACTAAAAGGCGCAGAAGTACTGAGCTTGCCGATGGATGTTTTACGCATTTCCATTCCATTGATTATTTACTTCGCTGCCATGTTCTTTATTAGCTTCTTTATGAGCAAATGGATGGGCAATGATTATCCACGGACGACCGCCATTTCCTTTACCGCAGCAGGGAATAATTTTGAATTAGCACTTGCTGTTGCCATTGCAACGTTTGGCTTGGCTTCTCCCGTTGCATTTACCACGATTATTGGCCCTTTGGTTGAAGTGCCTGTGTTGATTGCTTTGGTGAGTGTGTCTTTATGGCTGCGTAAAAAGTTTTATCAAAATGAGTCGATTGTCAGTTCAAAGTAATTTTCTTCATTTTGAGGTTTAAGATAAAAACATGGGCATGCGTTGCCCATTTTAGTTTTAAGAGTATGCAGCATGGTATTACCCAATATTGATTTAGATTTATTGCCTACACCAAGTTTTGAACAGGTGCAGGCAAAGCCGTTGAACCATCCGCCACGTATTTTATTGATGTACGGTTCAAACCGTGAGCGTTCTTATAGTCGTTTGGCGGTACAGGAAGCGGGCAGAATTTTGGAGCACTTTGGCGCTGAGGTAAAAATTTTCCATCCCAAAGGTTTGCCTTTACCTGAAGATGGCGATACTTCACATCCCAAAGTTCAAGAGCTGCATGAATTGTTGGCGTGGGCAGAAGGTATGGTTTGGTGTAGCCCAGAACGTCATGGTTCAATGAGTTCGATTTTCAAAGCACAAATTGACTGGATTCCGCTTGCCGCGGGCGCAATTCGTGCCACACAAGGTAAAACGCTTGCTTTAGTGCAAGTGTGTGGCGGGTCGCAGTCATTTAACAGCGTCAATCAATTACGTATTTTAGGACGTTGGATGCGGATGATCACCATTCCCAATCAGTCTTCTATTCCTAAAGCCTTTTTAGAGTTTGAGGAAGATGGCCGCATGAAAGCGTCTAGCTATTACGACCGTATTGTCGATGTGATGGAAGAGTTATATAAATTTACTTTGCTGACTCGCGGGCAAGCAGCATATTTGGTAGATCGTTATTCTGAACGTGTGGAAACTGCCGAGCAGCTATCGAAGCGTGTTAATCAGAAGTGTTTATAATCCAATTTTAGATACGTAAATACTGCATTACAAAAGGCTTAGAGAGCGATTATTCGGCTTCAAGTCGCTTTAAAATCTGACAATCATCAATGGTTGTTTGCGTGGTGCAGGCTTGTCTAAGTTGCTGAAGTTGTAGCTGAAAATGCTGCAACTCGGCAATTTTATCTTCTACATGCCTTAAATGTTCATCAATCAATTCATTCACAGCGCAGCAGTTTTGTTTCGGCTGTTTTTCTAATTCAATTAAGGCTTCAATTTCTTTTAAGTTCATATCTAAAGCACGGCAACGCTTAATAAAAATCAAACGCTTGAGTGCCTCATCGTTGTAATAGCGATAATTATTTTCGGCACGAAAGCTTGGGGTGAGTAAGTGTTTCTTTTCATAAAAACGAATTGTATCTGTGCTGACTCCAACTTTTTTAGCTAATTCATGAATTAAATATTGTGCCATACTTGACCTTGGACTAAGTCTATAGTTTTAAATGAGCATAATCGAAACAGTTTCATTTTGAAAGAAGGTGTGTCTATGGCATGTACGTGTAGTCATGAACCTGCGCCAATCAAACCGAATAGTAAATTTAGAACCGCGTTATGGATTGCATTGGTGATCAATCTCAGCATGTTTTTTATCGAGTTGATAGGTGGTGCCTATGCCCATTCATCATCCCTATGGGCAGATTCACTGGATTTCTTTGGAGATGCTGTCAATTACGGGATTTCACTTGCGGTGTTAAGTGCAAGTTTGTATTGGCGTGCTACTGTGGCTTTGGTCAAAGGCATCACGATGGCCTTGTTTGGTGTGGTGGTGATGGGCAAGGTTATCTATGCCTATATACAGGGTATTCCACCTGAAGCCATAACCATGGGTATTATTGGGATCATCGCCTTATTAGCCAATGTGGTTACTGCATTGATTTTATATGCATTTCGAGATGGTGATTCGAATATGAAATCGGTGTGGTTATGTAGCCGTAATGATGCGATTGGTAATTTCGCAGTTATTTTGGCGGCAGTGGGTGTATTTGGTACGGGTAGTTTGATTCCAGATCTTGTGGTAGCCGTGATTATGGCGAGTTTGGGCTTAACAGCGGGATATCATGTGATTCAGCAAGCTTTGGCTGAACGAAGAATGAATGTACCAGAATAAAGAATAAACGTAAAAAGCACTCCATCTGATTTGAGTGATTTAGATGGAGTGCTTTTAATTTTTTGTAGTCGCAATAATTTTAAAATTTGAAGTAAAAATAACGATAAGTTATTCCAAATTGCTATTTACAAAAAATAATATATAACTAAAATTAAAAATAAATTGATGTATTTAAAAATAATTTACACGATGAATAATATTTAATTTTTTTTAAATTGAGGGTTAAATGAAACTAATTAAATTATTTTCTATAGCAAGCCTGATTGCTTTGGCTGGCTGTAGTTCTAAAGTAGTGACTTATGATACTGCAGGGCAAGTGATTGGTTCATGTGTCGCTACACAGGGCTTTCTTTTGGGGGCTAAAGCTGTGTGTTATGGTGGTGCCAACATACAAGGCATTAACTATTCTAAAGTAGATGAGCGCACGGGTTTATTGCCAACCATACCAAATAATTCGCAGATTTCACTGCAACAAGACTAATTTTTTAGAGGGGTAATACAATGAAAATTTCTAGTTTAATCGCATTAACAGCGGCTATTTTGATGACAGGTTGTGCTTCAAAAGTGACAACTTATGATTCGAGTGGTCGTATGATTGGTTCATGTCAGGCAGAGCGTGGGTTTGTAATTGGTGGTGGTGCACACTGTGAAGGACGTGCTAACCAAGAAGGTCGCAGTGTACGTTAATTGATGCTAATGACAAAAAACCGAGCTATTTAGCTCGGTTTTTTTAGATTCAACAGCTTTTATTTTTCAACGAAAGCACGTTCAATCACGTAATCGCCCAATTCACCCATACGTGGTGATTCTTTTAAACCATGTTGGTCAAGTAATGCTGCAACATCTTTTAAGAATGCAGGGCTACCACATAACATGGCACGGTCAGTTTCAGGGTTAAAACGTGGTAAACCAATTTTTTCAAAGATTTCACCCGATTCAATTGCCGTGGTCACACGTCCTTGGTTTGGATATTCTTCACGTGTAACGGTTGGGTAATATACCAGTTTTTCACGAATACCAAGTTCTTGGAAAAACTCGTGATTTGGTAATTCATTTAGAATTAAATCTTGATAAGCCAATTCAGAAATGAAACGTGTACCGTGAACCACAATCACTTTTTCAAAGCGTTCATAAGTTTCAGGGTCGCGGATGGTTGCCAAAAATGGAGCTAGACCTGTACCTGAAGAAAGTAAGTATAGGTTTTTACCAGGATTTAAATCATCCAGTACCAAAGTGCCTGTAGGTTTTTTAGAAACCAGCAATTCATCGCCCACTTTTACTTTTTGTAAAATAGACGTTAAAGGGCCATCAGGTACTTTAATTGAGAAGAATTCTAGCTCTTCTTCATAGTTAGCACTGGCAATCGAGTAAGCGCGCATTAAAGGCTTGCCATTTACTTCCAGACCAATCATCACAAATTGACCGTTTTTAAAACGTAGTGCGGTATCGCGAGTCGTTTTAAAACTGAATAAAGTGTCATTCCAGTGGTGTACGTGAGTAATCTTTTCGACGTTGAAAGCAGCCATTAAAGGTCTCAATAAATTATCAAATTAGAACAGCTTGCTATTCTAATCTAAAATCATTCTCTATAAACTGAATATATTTAATTGAGCTTATCAGAAAAAGTGATGAAGACTGATCTAAAAATGCCAATAATCGGATTTATGCACTCTCCCTACCGAGAAAAATTTGGTATTCCTCGTCAACCGAATCTGGTACAAGTCGAATCGTATATTGAAATGCAGGCGCCTTATAACGATGTGTTGGCATTTGAAGGGATCGAAGCGTTTAGTCACTTATGGTTAATCTGGCAATTTCACGACAATAAAAACCAAACCGATGCTCATCCAACCGTACAGAAACAGCAAAACCCCTGTTTTCGTGCACAAGTGCGTCCGCCACGTTTGGGTGGTAATCAAAAAATAGGTGTGTTTGCGACGCGCAGCATGTATCGACCTGCACCCATTGGTTTGTCTGTGGTGCAATTTAAACAGGTCAAAAAAGTGGGTAAGTCACTGCGAGTTTATGTGACAGGGGCAGATTTACTGCATGGCACGCCTATTTTGGATATTAAACCTTATATCCAATATTCAGATGCTGTGCCTGATGCACAAAGTGGTTATGCGCAAGATGAACCCATAAGAAAAACAGTGCTATGGATGGACACAGCAGAAGCGCAAAAAAATCAGTTACTCGGCTCAGGCGTATTGCAACCACAAATTGTGCAGGAATTGGAACAGGTCTTGTCTTTAGATCCACGACCTGCATATCAGGATGATGCTGAACGAATTTACACCATGAATTTTGCAGATTTTGATGTCAGTTTCCGTGTTGATCAGCACGCAGTACATATCCTAAAAATTGTTTTAATCGCTGTCGATTAAACCAGCATATATAAAATAGCCACCAACGCCAGCATGTGCAGAATTTGAGCAGGGGCGAAATACAGTGCAAAGCGCAAACCACCAATGAGCGCGGCATTGACGCATTTGGCAATCGCATGTGCCACCACACCTAAAATTAAGGCATACAAAAGTACCTGCTGGCTCGGTGGACCTTGCATCACCACGGTTGCAATTGCGGCATGAACCTCAAATAACGAGGCGAGCAGGGTACCAATGATTAAACCTGCATCCCCAAGGGTTTGTTCCAAGCCGTATACCATCGCTTGAATTGCGGTCAATGTCGCCACAATAATTGCGGCTTCTTTAAGGCTAAACATACGGGTATCGGTTTCTGGCTTTGCCGTTGCCGTACTTTTATGTTTTTTGAGCAACCAGACACCCGCTACAACCAAAATCGCGATTCCGACCAAACTTGGAATAATTAATAACTTAAACCAAATCAGATTGACACCCGCCACAATAATCAACATTTGCGCTAAAGTCGCCACGCAAGACATCAGCGCTGCACCTGCGTTGGCACGTGCTTCACCACGACCTGCGCGTACTTCCATGCCTAAACTAGCAATGGTTGCTGTGCTTGATACAAAACCTGAAGCAATCGCAGACAACATGAGGGCATTGCTGCTTGAGAGTAAGCGCTTAGCGATATGCGCTAAAGCCTGCACACTTAAAATTAAAATCAATAATTTTAAAATCACATAAGGATTAAGTACATTGCCCCATAGTGCGGTATTGGGTGTCAGCGGCAAGGCAATTAACACCAAAGCCAGTAAGAACAAGCCATCACGTAGTTCAGCTTCGGTAATCCACTGACTGACAATGCCATGCATGGTGTGCTTGGTCATGAGTAAACCTGTCAAAATAACCGATAAACCTGCTGCCAATGGAATATTCCATAAACACAATGCACCAATAAAATAGGTCATCACGAAGGCAAGTTCGGTGGTAGCGCCGGGGTCATCTTCCGTTTGATTTTTGAGGGAATATAAGCCAATTCCCCCAACAATCAACGCACCCACAATGGCAATGCTCGTGCCCAATAAGAAGCAAATGGCACCTAATAATGCGCAAATTCCAAAGGTACGTACGCCTGCAAAACGGTGATGTTGTCCATTTTTTTTACTGCGTTCACGCTCTAATCCAATCAGTAAGCCACAGCCAAGTGCTGCTGCAAACATGGTGAGCAGTTCGGGAAAATTGGTTGTAACCAAAGATGGAGGAGTCAGAAAATCCACAGCAACATTCCAAATACAAGGTGTTATTTTAAACATCATATATTTGAATTGTGTTTATCGCCATTTATGAATCTATTTTCACTCTAAAATTATGGCTTAATCGAACCATACAAGATTACTGTATTAAAGAAGTCATTCAGCCCTGAAAGCAAACTCTGCTATAGTAAACCCAGATTTTGGGGCATATAACAATGAATTTTAATTTTGAAATAGACAGTACTTGGTGCTTAGAACAATTAGTCAAAGATGGTAAAATTACCGAACGTGATCAGGCTTTGGTACAAACCACGCATCGTCAACGTGATCAATTAAAATGGCATCCGTTACAATGGATTGCCAACTTTAATTTGGTCGATCAAAGTCATCCCCAAACCACTTTAACTTTAAACCGTTTATGCCAATGGCTGGCTGATAAATCAGGCTTGCCATTCTATATTATTGATCCGTTAAAAGCCGATGTTGCTGCTTTAACAGCTGTGATGTCGCAGGAATTTGCACTGCGTAACCGTATTTTAGCGGTGGAAGTGACTGCAGATGCGGTGTTAATTGCGACAGATCAACCTTATAAAAAAGAATGGGTTGCCAACTTAGAACATAGTTTATTGCCCAAAAAAATTCAGCGAGTTTTACTCAGCCCAGATCAATTACAGCGTTATTTGATCGAATATTACCAAGTGAGTCGCGCAGTACACTCATCACAAAAATCTTCTGCACATGACCGTGAAAATAAAGGGGTCGAGGCTTTATTGCAATTGGGCGATACCCAAAACCCAGATGCCAATGATCAACATATTGTGAAGTTGGTGGATTGGGTGCTGCAATTTGCCTTTGAACAAGGCGCAAGTGATATTCACCTCGAACCACGTAAAGACACAGGCAAAGTACGTTTTCGTATTGATGGCGTGTTGCACACCATCTATAACATGCCTGCCAATACGCTTACCGCAGTCATCTCACGGATTAAAATTTTAGGGCGTATGAATGTAGCCGAAAAACGTAAACCGCAAGATGGACGTTTAAAAACCCGAACTCCAAAAGGACAAGAAACTGAACTGCGTTTATCGACCTTACCAACGGCGTTTGGCGAAAAACTGGTGATGCGTATTTTTGACCCAGAAGTATTGGTACGCAGTTTTCAGCAATTGGGTTTTGATAGTCGTTTGTTGAATGAATGGCATGCCCTGACTGCACATAGTCACGGCATTATTTTGGTTACAGGCCCTACAGGTTCGGGTAAAACCACCACGCTGTATTCATCGCTAAAGCAATTGGCTACCGATGAAGTCAATGTCTGCACCATTGAAGACCCGATTGAAATGTTAGAACCGAGTTTTAACCAAATGCAGGTGAATACTGCAATTGATTTAGGTTTTGCCGATGGTGTGCGTGCCTTAATGCGTCAAGACCCTGACATTATTATGGTCGGAGAAATTCGAGATCAGGATACCGCAAATATGGCGATTCAAGCGGCACTGACGGGGCATTTAGTTTTATCGACACTGCATACTAATGATGCGCCGTCAAGTTTGACTCGTTTGCATGATTTGGGCGTGCAGCCATTTTTGACTGCTGCCACAATTTTAGGCGTTTTGGCACAGCGTTTGGTGCGTAAGCTATGTCCGCATTGTAAGCAGGAAGGCTCAATAAATGAAAAAGACTGGGAACATTTGACCTTTGACTACATTATGGAAATGCCTGCACAAGTGTTTAAACCTGTCGGATGCGATGAATGTCGTCAAACGGGCTATAAAGGTCGGGTCGGAATTTATGAGTTTATGCCTTTAAGTTTAGACACCAAACAGCTCATCAGTGCCAATGCCAATTTAAATGAATTACGTCAGCAAGCTAAAAAAGAGGGCATTGAACCGTTGCGTATTGCAGGCGCACGCAAAGTTTTAGAAGGCATGACCACTTTAGAGGAAGTGTTGCGAGTCGTGCCATTAAATTAGCAGATTCAAACTTTTTACGATGAATTTTAAAAAATGGAAATCTTAAGATTCAGCTCATCTTGCTTTGTTTTAATCACCATAACGAAATGAGCAACACAAAAAGGTGAAGCAATGAAATTTACAATGAAAGCAATGTTGATGGCAGGTTTAATGGCAATGGCTTCAATCACCATGGCAAACGACAGCATTAACACCCAAGCACTACATCAAAATGTAACTGTAAAACAAGCTTTAAGCCTGAAAGATGACAGCAAAGTGCAGTTAAAAGGTTATGTGGTGAAATCTATTGGTGATGAAAAATATCAGTTCCGTGATAACACAGGCACTATTACGGTCGATATTGATGATGACTTATGGAATGGCAAAGCAGTTTCTGCCAAAACGCCTGTTACCTTAATTGGTGAAGTGGATATTGATCACAAGCCTACAAAACGTATTGAAATAGATGTGGATCAAGTTCGTTTCTAAATCTACGCTGTGTAAAACAGCATTAGTTGCTACACAAAACTGATTTCACTCAAAAACCACATACGCTGTAAGGTGTATGTGGTTTTATCATGTAAAGTATTTTGAAATCATAAAATTTTGAAGCATAAATAACAGAGGAAGATATGCGCTTACTCTTGGCTGAAGACGATGTATCGCAAGCAGAAAGTATAAAAACTTGGCTGGAAATGGATGGTTATAATGTCGATTGGGTTGAACGTGGTGATCATGCCATTTTAGCGATTCAGCAGCATCATTATGATTGTGTGTTGTTAGACCGTGGGTTGCCTAAAAATAGCGGTGATGAAATTCTGCACGCTTTACGACAGCAGCAACAGGACACACCTGTTATTTTTATTACTGCGCGCGATAGTATTCAAGATCGGGTACAGGGACTTGATTTAGGTGCCAATGATTATTTGGTCAAACCGTTTAGCCTTGAAGAACTATCGGCGCGGGTACGCAGTCAGTTACGCAGTGCGCAAAGTCATCCGACACAGCAGCTTGAATTTGCCAACTTGGTTTTAGATACGCAAAGCAAACAAGTGAAAGTGGATGATCAACAGGTCAATTTAACGGCCAAGGAATTCCAGATTTTACATAAACTGATGCAAAACCCGCAGCATGTGGTGACTCGTGAACAGCTCGAAGAGTCTTTATATGCATGGGGCGATGAAATTGAAAGTAATGCGATTGAAGTATTTATTTATCAATTACGCAAAAAAATTGGCAGTAGCCGCATTAAAACCATCCGAGGTTTAGGCTATCGTATGCAGCAAGATAACTAATTCAGTTTGATCTCCGCATGTCTAAACAGGTCATTTCTTTACAGTCCAAACTGGTTAAAAGCTCCGTTTTAAGTTCGGTCTTGGCGGGTGGACTCGCCCTGATTTTATTATTGGCGGTTGCCAGTTATCAGACCATGCGCGTGCATGATGACATTATGGATGAAATAGCCGATATGTTGCTGCGAGCAGACTTGCGTGACCATGCAGGCAATCAGGTCGATGAGTTGAGTGAGCAATTTCATATTGCCTATCAATTGGGATTAGATGATCTGATTTTGACTACCTCTGAAGATGAACATGACATTTCTCAGCTTCACTTGTCTCAGCTTGCCGTGGTATCTGAGCATGGTTTTTCATTTCACTGGCAAGATGGACAAATTTGGCGCAGCTATGTGGCAGAGGAAGATGGCTTGCATGTGATTGTCGCGCAGCCGCTTAAATATCGCTTCAAGGAAATTGCTGCAACCAGTTTAGGTTATGCCGCTATTTTATTGCTGTTGTGGTTGCTGCAATGGGCCATTGTGCATTTTATGATTGGTCGTCAATTTAAGCGGATTCAGCAACTCTCCCAACAAATTGCAGAAAAAAATCAACATGATTTGACGCCAATTATCCCCACACAACCTGAATTGAAAGAACTGCAACCCATGCTGCAGCAATTGAATAAATTGTTGGGGCGAGTAGAGCAGTCTTTAATTGCAGAACAGCGATTTACAGCAGATGCTTCGCATGAATTACGCTCTCCTTTATCTGCCATTCAATTGCGTTTGCAGGTGCTAAAACGTAAATACCAACAACAACCTGAGTTGGCACAAGATTTAGAGCAAATTCAGCGTGATGTCAGTCGTGGTACACAAGTATTGGAAAATTTGCTGTTATTGGCACGTTTAGACCCGACAGATGCGGCATCGTTAAATAAAAGTGCGGTATCTATAGCAGACTTGGTGCAGGAAGTTTTACAAAGTCTGACGCCGTTTATTCAGGAAAAAGCCATTCAGATTCAGTCAGATATTCAACCGATACAAGTGCAAGGCAATCCTGAATTGCTATTTAGCTGCCTGCGCAACTTGATTGACAACGCAGTGCGTTATGCAGCACCTCAAGGACGTATTTGGATTGAAGCGAAACCGCATGAATTGATGCAGGAAATTTGCATCGCCGACAATGGTCATGCAGTGACTGATGACGTTTTGGCACGTTTGGGCGAACGCTTTTACCGTGCTTTAGGCAGTAAAACTCAAGGTTCTGGTTTAGGACTGTCGATTTGTAAGAAAATTATAGAGTTGCATGCAGGAAAAATTGAATTTTCACGTGTTGAACAAGGTGGTTTAAAAGTGCGTATTTTGTTGCCTAAAGCCCAGTTGTAAATATGATTGGTTTTAGGAAGCAAGTTAAAATTAAACAAGTCAGAACTTAAAAGCAGTATGCGCTGATTCATACTGCTGTTTCCACGTTTATTATTGTGTTGATTATTTTAATTATTTTGTGAGAATAAGACGATTGTTACGGGTTAAGCGTAAACGATATTCTTCGCCTGCATGCAAAATACGAATTTCGCGTCCTAGCGCGAACAAGTTATTTGAATGTAACATAGGTAGGGCATGCTGAGTGTCTGAATGACGTGAAAATAAGTTAAATGGGGCGTTCATTTTGAGTTACTCCGTGGTGTGTAAGAATTGTTTTAAATGATAATCATTATCATGTAAACCTGTCAACGGATTATTTTTAATTTTATAAAAGTCTACAATTTGCAGTAAAACGTACATTGCAAAAAAGGAATCGGGTTCATGTCCAAGCCAAATATTCATGTGGCAATTGCGCTGTTATTTCATCAAAACAAAGTGTTGGTGGGTTGGCGCGAAGCCAAACAACATCAGGGCAATAAACACGAATTTCCAGGTGGGAAAGTGGAAGCAGGCGAAACTCCTGTAGATGCTTGCCGCCGTGAAGTGTTTGAAGAAGTTGGTGTTGGCATACAGCATTGGCATGCTTTTGATATTATTTGCCATGAATATGATGATGTGATTGTCAATCTGCATATTTTTCAGGCTGCTGTACCCGCAGCTTTATTAAAAGATATTCAAGTGCCTTGGACATGGTTTAGCCGTCCGCAACTTTTAGAGCTGAATTTTCCACAAGCCAATCGTGCAATTGTGCAACGACTAGTGTGGCAACAGGCAATTAAAGTCAGTGAAGATTTAAAACATTTAGCAAATTTGCCTAAGCAAAAACTGCTGTATTGGCGGGTTGAACCCAATGCTGCATGCAAGGTCGAATTGTCAGAATATTGCATTGAGCAACTGGGGCAAGTGATTGTCAATTTGGAATTGTGGAAGCAATTAAATACGATTCAGCAACACGCCATTGCAGCAATTCATTTAAAACAATCGCAACTGATGCAATTACAAAAGGGCGATTTAAAAGTTGGGCAGCGTTATATTGCAGCGTGTCATGATATTGTTTCGGCACAACATGCACAGCAAATTGGTTGTGAAGCAATTTTACTCAGTCCTGTTTTAGTAACCACCACGCATCATGATGCCACACCTTTAGGATGGGAAAAATTCCAGCAGATCGCTGAATTTGTCGATATTCCTGTTTTTGCTTTGGGTGGCTTAACTCAAGATGATTTAACTACCGCAGAGCAGCATCATGCCTATGGCATTGCAGGTGTACGTTTTATTTGATTTTTTCTAGTTTGCGCAAATAAAAAAATCGCTGATGTAATCACACTCAGCGATTTTTAGTTTATTAAATTATCGTCCTTACAAATCTTTCAAAGCTTGTTGGGCTTGCGCAAGGCTTTTGGCATTATTTTGTTGCTGTGCTGCTTTTTGAATGACTAGCCATAATTGACGTTTCATAGCATCGCTTTGTGCATAGCTTAAACCACGACGTGCCAAGGCTTCTGCATTAGCGGGTTGCTTCTTTTGGTTGGCAATTAAAGCCAAATATAAATAGGTTTCAGCCGCTTGCGGGGCAAGTCGCTGCGCTTGCAAAGCTGCTGTTTCGGCCTGATTGAATTGACCTTGTTTATAAGCGGTCTGGGTTTGCTGCATCAACTTTTGAAAAGCAGGCAAACTACGACCATCCTCTAATTTTTGTTGCACGGTTTGTTGTGGCACCACCACTTGCAACGATTGACGCTTAATTTCTTCACGTTCATAAGGACGAATCACCACACCTTCTGGTGTCGTCACAGTTTTAGGTTTTTCAGGCACAGGCTGAGGAGCAGGCGGTTCAGGTAAACTCTGGCAAGCTACAATCGTTGCCATCGCACCCATAGCGAATGTGGTGAAAAAAACTTGTCTTAAACGTGATAATTTCATAAGCGTAACTGACCGATATCCTCAAGTTTAATTGATATAACTGCCACTTGAGATGACACGACCATCGGCATTGTCATCTGTTACGGGTTCAGTTTCACGGATATAATTTTCGATACTGTCACTGGTTTCAGGAGCTGTTTGCTGAGTTTCAGTATCGGGTTGGTAAACGGGTTCAACTTGATAGTGTGAAAAACCACATGCGGTTGCCTGACGCGGTACATTATTACGATTCACTGGAATATACATCGCACCTTCACAGCCTTGTGCAGATAAATGCCCAGAACTGCGGTCAATCCAATGCCATTGAACTTGTTCGGTCTGACGTAAGTTGACAGGTTTTTGACGCAATTGCTGCATCACATTACTCCAGACAGGCAAAGCACCAGACGAGCCTGTTAAGCCTGTGACTTTGTTATCATCCAAACCAAGCCATACAACGGCTAAATAATTGCCTGAATAGCCCGCAAACCATGAGTCACGGGTATCATTGGTTGTGCCTGATTTACCCGCCAATTTTAAATCTGTCGATAAGCTATTATATGCCGCACGACCTGTACCAGAACTCATGACTTGCTGTAAACCATAATTCAAAATATAGGCGGCAGAAGGATCAATGGTTTGTTGCACAGTTAAACCATAACGATCCAGTAAACGTCCATTGGCATCGACTACGGTGCGAATCGCTTTGGTCGGATATTTAAAACCACCTGTGGCAAAGTTACCGTAAATGTCCATCACTTGCATTGGTGATAAATCTACCGCACCCAAGAAAATAGATGGATATTGCGGAACCGCATCACTTGGTACACCAAATTTAATGAGGTGATTACGGAAGGTAGATAATCCAAACTCCTGTCCCAAACGAACTGCAGATAGGTTATAAGACTGAGATAGGGCTTGTGACATAGACACAATCCCATGATCGCTGCCGCTATAATTACGTGGTGTCCAAGATTTACCATCAATTGGGATGCTGATTTGGCTGTCTTCTACAGGACTTGCCCAGTTATATCGACCAGACTCAATCGCACTTAAATAAATAATTGGTTTGAGCAGTGAGCCAACTTGACGTTTGGCATCCAAGGCACGGTTAAAACCCGTAAAATCTTGCGTAGAACCTACCGCTGCCACTAACTCGCCATTTTCAGGATGAGAAATTAGCACCGCGCCTTGTAATTCTTTTAAACGCTTTGGATTGGCTTTGCTTAAACGCTCAACCGATGCTTTAAAAGCATTTTGTACGTTGGTTTGTGCAATCGGATCAAGCGTTGTGAAGATACGCAAACCCTGATTGGTCAAATCTCCTTCTTGATATTCAGTACGTAATTGACGGCGGACAATATCTAAAAAGTCAGGGAAACGGGCAGGGCCAATGGTCGGTTTTGTAATGACATTTAAGGGACGCGCAGTTTCTTTTTCATATTGTTCTTGGTTTAAATAACCCATCACCAACATATTGTTTAGTACAATGTCACGACGTTTTTTGGCAGCTTCAGGGTTGCGCCAAGGATTATATAATGATGGACCTTGTACCAAACCGACCAAAAAGGCTTGTTGTGAAATGTTTAGCTCACGCAACGGCATACCAAAATAAAACTGTGAAGCTAGACCATAACCATTAATAGAATAGTTACCGTTTTGACCTAAATTCACCTCATTTAAATAGGCTTCTAAGATTTCATCTTTGCTGTAATGTAGTTCAATCAGCATGGCCATGAGTGCTTCATTGGCCTTACGTTTTAAGGTGCGTTCTGGGCTTAAATAAAAGTTTTTCACCAATTGCTGCGTAAGGGTAGAACCACCCTGACGTTTGCCACCCGTGACGTTGCTGACAATAGCACGTGCAGTACCACGAATTGAAACGCCGTGGTGTTGATAGAAATTACGATCTTCGGTGGCAATAAGAGCTTCAATGAGTGGTTTAGGCACTTTATTCAGTTTAATCAGCACTCGATCTTCATTGTGCTGCGGATAGATTCCGCCAATCAACATCGGTTCTAAACGTGCAATGCCTGTATTAGAAGGCTTGGTGGCACTCACCTCACTAATTTGATTATTGGCAAAGCTGACTTTTAAAACCTGTTCAGGTTCAACACTATCGCCAAAGTCAAAACCACGGGTATGCACAAATAAAGTATTACCATCGCTGACATAACTGCCTGATTTAGCGTAATTATCTGTATTTTTATAGCCAAGCAGTTTTAGTTCTTGAGTAAAGTCGGTCTGGCTGACAGGTGCATTGTTATACACTTCTAATGGGCGTGCAAAAACCTTGGCTGGAATATCCCAGCGCTGTCCTTCAAATTTGTCTCTGACAATATTATCCAGACGAATCAAGTAGATACTAAATGCAATAAATCCACCAATAACGATGATGCAAAATAGTAATGCAATTATGCCTATGCCACGCTCAGACTTCATAAATCGCGATAAGATCCTGATAAATTTTGCTAATCATGCGAAGCTTTTACTGAATTTGCAATAATTAATCTGTGACTGAAGGGAAAAATTATGCTCAATTTAATTAAATAGTATTAGCTTGTTGTAAACCTTCGCAGTGATTAAGGTTGGTGCTTAAGTCCAAGATACGATTCATGTGTAGGTCAAAAAATTTATAAGTAAAACTAAAACCTGCATTTAAATAGGGTTGCAAATATTCATCATTACAATTGGTTTCAGTAATCAAGCGAATATATTCTGCGGTAAAATCAGATTTTGTTAGCGGGGTAATAATGGTATAGGCAACATCTTTATCTATGAGAATTACATCTATAAAGGTTGATTTATCTTCATTTTGCAAAGGGAAGGACAGTTTTGTATCTTCTATATCTACTTTAAGTTGTTCCAAAAGATTTTTGTCTGACTGATTTGGTAGGGTGTTTTGAGAAAGACTAACCTTGTTTTCAATAGGCTGAACAAAACTTACGGGTTTATTAGTGTTAAATTCTTGCGCTTTTTCTTGATAGAAATTTAAGTAATCATGTTTAGCCAAAAACATAAGTCCAGCAAAAAATATTCCTGCTCCGTAAATGGCTAAATATTTATTAAGATTCATAAAAATGACCGATATATTCTTTAGAATTTAAGAGTAAAAAAAGATGTGGTTAGAAGTGTGTAGCATACAGATTTTTTATTGTTTTAGCTTGTTAGAAATTTTAAATATATTTGATTTTTCTCGTTTTATAGTTATCTTATTTTGCGAAAAATTTGTGTATGAAAAAGTTTGATAATATAACGATAAATGATGAGAAATAGTGTACTAAAAAATTAGAATTTTGAATCACTAAAGTTTTTTTAAATCAACTAGGTTAGTGCTATGATAGGCGTCGAATCGTAGCGGAGCGATATCGCAGGTGCAAATTTCACATAAGAACTTTCGGAACATTGGACTGATTGGCCGTCCAGACAAATATTCTGTCGTAGAAACATTATGTCTGATTCACGACCA
The DNA here is from genome assembly GCF_013420525.1 of Acinetobacter sp. YH01003. NCBI lineage: Bacteria > Pseudomonadati > Pseudomonadota > Gammaproteobacteria > Moraxellales > Moraxellaceae > Acinetobacter > Acinetobacter sp. YH01003. Next base: position 24,704 of record NZ_VOXY01000017.1, read on the forward strand.
TATTTTAGGATTGGGTTTGCATCCCGTTTTTGATTCTGACACTGCTCAACTTGTACCTTATAACAATACCCAAACAGTTAGCCGTGCTTTATTAGGCGAAGTGGTCGATTTGGTGATTGTGGTGGGTGGTGATGGTTCATTGCTGCATGCAGCACGCGCTTTGGTCAAATACAATACCCCTGTGATTGGTGTGAACCGTGGGCGTTTAGGCTTTTTAACCGATATTAAACCGACAGAAGTAATCTTTAAACTCGATCAGGTTTTGCAAGGACATTTTCAGTCAGACCGTCGTTTTTTATTGGAAATGGAAGTGCGCTCTAAAGGTGAAATCATTTATGAAGCGATTGCCTTAAATGATGTGGTGTTACATTCGGGTAAGTCGGTTCACATGATTGACTTTGAACTGAATATTGATGGGCAATATGTCTATCGTCAGCACAGTGATGGTTTAATCGTTTCGACCCCAACAGGTTCAACGGCTTATGCTTTGTCGGGTGGTGGCCCAATTGTACATCCGAGCATGGATGCAATTGCATTGGTGCCTATGCATCCACATACCTTGTCTTCACGCCCAATTGTGGTGGGTGGACACAGCGAAATTAAAATCAATATTCGTGAAAACCGTGTGTTGCCGATGGTTAGTGCTGACGGTCAACATAGTGTTTCATTAAATGTCGGAGATAGTTTGCATATACGCAAACATCCTTATAAATTAAATTTATTACATCCACCAGGTTATGACTTCTATATGGCTTGTCGTACTAAGTTAGGGTGGAATCAAGATTTTGAATCAATGCAACAGCAGGATGAATGATGAATATTGAACAAATGCTTGCCGTACTCGATCCTGAAATTGTTGGACGTTTAAAAACGGCAATTGAAATTGGCAAGTGGCCTAATGGTGTTGCGCTGACCCAAGAGCAACGTCAAATTTGTATGCAAGCAGTGTATGCGTGGGAAATGAAAAACCTGCCTGAAACTGAGCGTAGTGGCTATATTGACCGTGGCACTAAAGAAGAAGGCGAGCAGTGTGATGACGATCATCACAAGCATGAAGAATTTAAACCGATTCGTTTTGTTTAAATGATGCAAAACTGCTTTCATGAAAATTGAAAGATGAAAAAGACACCTGAGATGGGTGTCTTTTTTTGTATCTTCAATGACGTTTTAGTTGTGACGATTTTGCCAAAGCTGCTGTGCATTTTGCATTGCTGCCGCATAATCATCACAAACATCCATGGTATATAAAGCAATACCCATGGTTTCAGTAATGGCGACTTCACCATACTCATGAGTTTGCTGACCTAGCCAGACGGCTTTAAATACTGCCAAATCCAATTCTTCTTCTACAGGGCTACGGTTATCGGTCAGTTTAGGCAGTTCGTGTTCATATAAAGCGCCATTTTTGATGCCACAAATTAATGTCTTGGCATCAGGGTTGCGCTCAAATTCACCGCCTTCGCCTTTAATTACTGCACTGTTTTGATAACCCAACTGAAATGCGGCTTGTTGATGCGAGCTGCGATAAGCGGGGTGGAAGATCGCCTGCATGGTGGCTTTGGCATTAAATGGATTGATTAAACGGGCAAGGGTATGAATGGGTGAGCGTAAACCCATCACATTGCGTAAATTAATCAACTCACTCAAAATCGGTGAAATAACATCTAAAGGTAAATAAGCAAAATTACGCTGCGCTAATTGTTGCTCAACGTCTAGGTCATTTTGGCAAATTGGATAATCTAAATATTGCAGTGCTTGTTCGGTATATAAACGGTTGATGGTATGCCCAGAAGCACCATGCATCACCACTTTATAGCCATGTTTTGCTAAAGTCAGCGCTGCCAATAAAAACCACGGATAATGTCTGCGTTTACCTGCATAAGATGACCAGTCTAAATCGACCTGAAGCGGTTTAAATTGCAGTTGATCACGGGTGGCTTGCACAAAACCTGCCAACTCCTCTACAGATTCTTCCTTCACACGCAGCAGCATTAAAAAAGCGCCTAATTGAACGTCCAAGACTTCATTGCGCAAAATCATAGAAAAAGCTTGATAGGCTTCATCATAGGTCAGTGAACGTGCGCCTGTTTTGCCTTTGCCAATAATTCGAATAAATTGTGCAAATGGATGTTCTGCATCTTTATAAATATTTCTTTTATTGGGGTTTGTATTTGGCATAAGCGAGTTCACACGACATCAATTTAAATTAGGGTCTGATGACATTTCATAAATGACTTGCGCTGTAGGCTAAAACTGAGCAGATCAGGCATGAAGCGCAGGGAATAGTGGGTCTATTGCTAAGCTTCATAACGCAATCTGAGAAAGTTTTAGCCACAGCCTTTCAGGGCGAGCATATTTTTGCTGCTATTGCGTTATGTGCCAGTCATTTAGAATGACTAAATTTCCTGTCCCATGCCTTATATCAGCTAAAAAATATGCGTTGCCGCAAACATAGACGAATTGTCAACAGACCCTAGTATACTAGTGTATAAACTTCGGCAACAGTTTGCAGCACTATTCATAGCTTCAGCTTATACAAGCTTCGTTTGCACATCTGAAATGACGACTAAAGTTTGACTGTAAAGTAAGACAATCTGTAGGGATAACACATGACAGCCTGCATAAAAATGCATAGCATGGATACTGTTGAAAACAACAATTGAAAAATAAAGGATTGGATATGCTGGCTTATGATGCTGATTTAGAATTATTTAGAGATAACTTTCGACGTTTTATGCAGGAGCATATTGCACCGCATTATGCTGCGTGGGAACGTGAGGGCATCATGCCGCGCAGCGTGTGGAATCTGTTAGGTGAAAATGGTTTTTTATGTATTGATGTGCCTGAAGAATATGGCGGCTATGGTGTTCCAACGCATTATTCCCTAATGTTGGTCGAAGAGTCGGCACGTGCAGGTTATAGCGCACTCTCTACAGGTATTTCCTGTCACTCTGAAATTGCTGCGCCGTACATTTTGCATATTGGTACAGAAGAACAAAAACAATACTGGCTACCTAAAATGGTGTCGGGTGAAGTAGTTGGTGCAATTGGCATGACCGAGCCAGGTGCGGGTTCAGACTTACAAGCCATGCGTACCAACGCCATTTTGCAAGATGATCATTATGTACTGAATGGTTCTAAAACCTTTATTTCTAACGGTCAGCATGCAGACTTAGTGGTTTTGGCAGTAAAAACAGATCCGCAAGCACGTGCCAAAGGCGTGTCGCTCATGTTGGTCGATACTCATTTAGAAGGCTTTAAAAAAGGCACCAATTTGGAAAAAATTGGTTTGCATTCACAAGACACGTCAGAGCTATTCTTTGACAATGTCAAAGTGCCGAAAAATCAATTGTTAGGACAGGCAGGGCATGGTTTTGCCTATTTAATGCAAGAATTGCCACGTGAACGTACTGCGATTGCAGCTACTGCATTGGGTGCTATTCGAGGTTCAATTGATGTGACCACACAATATGTGCAAGAGCGTCAGGCGTTTGGACAAGCCATTGGTCAGTTCCAGAATACCCGTTTTGTTTTGGCACAGGCTAAAATTGATGAATTGGCAACCGCTGCTTTTTATAATCAAAACGTCGAATTGTATATGCAGGGCAAACTGGACGTCGAAACTGCAGCCGCTTTAAAAAGCTTTGCGACAGATATGCAAATGAAAATTGCCGATCAATTGCTGCAACTGTTTGGTGGCTATGGCTATATGACGGAATATCCAATTTCTCGTTTCTTTGTCGATGCACGAATCCAGCGGATTTACGGTGGAACCAATGAAATTATGAAAGAAATTGTCGCGCGTGGTTTATTGGGGCGTTAAATCAATGCCTTAAAACCCGAATGAATAAAGCTCAATGATCATCACCAGAGTCAGCCCAGTGCTGGCTCTTTTTTTATGAATTTGATCAGACTTAAAAGCAATGAGCTGATTGATAATTACACTTAAAAATAAAATTACTCCGCTTAGAATTAAAGATGTAAAAGGGAAAAGCGTAGTTACCCAGTTTTAGCAGTACGTTGTGCAAAGTTGCGGCTTAAATGTATAGATTGGTGATGCTTTGATCAACTGTATGTTTTTAAATCTGAAACACTGAAAGTTGTATTGCGCAACATTTGAAAGCTAACTATTGTTATACTATTTGCAAAATGTTTATGAAGGGCGACATAACAATGATCCAAGACGATCAGAACACAACGACTTCTCTTGATCTCGCTAAAATCCGTGAAGATATTGACTCTGTAGATCAACAGATTCAGCAGCTGATTAACCGTCGAGCACGACTTGCTGAAGCGGTGGCGAAAGCAAAATTTGCAGCAGAAGAGAGCCCGTTGTTTTACCGTCCTGAACGTGAGGCGCAAGTTTTACGTAATGTTATGGAACGCAACGAAGGGCCGTTGTCTGATGTGACCATGGCACGTTTATTCCGTGAAATTATGTCGGCATGTTTGGCACTTGAAGCGCCACAAAGTATTGCGTTTTTAGGGCCAATTGGTACTTATACGCATTCCGCAGTACTTAAACATTTTGGTCAAGATGCGATTGTGCGTCCTTTGCCTACTATTGATGAAGTTTTCCGTGAAGTGGAAGCAGGCAGTGCACACTATGGTTTAGTACCTGTCGAAAACTCATCTGAAGGTGTGGTGAACCATACTTTAGATTGCTTTAAATCATCGCCATTAAATGTGATTGGTGAAGTAGAATTGCGTATTCATCACCAATTCCTTGTGTCAGAAAACACTCGTAAAGACAGCATTAAACAAATTTATGCGCATCAGCAAACTTTGGCACAATGCCGTAAATGGTTAGATGTACATTATCCGGGTGTAGAACGTGTGGCACTCAGCTCCAATGCAGAAGCAGCGCGCCGTATTCGTAATGAATGGCATTCTGCTGCAATTGCTTCTGAAATTGCGGCCAATATTTACGAACTCGAAATTTTACATAGCAATATTGAAGATAACCCAGAAAATACCACACGTTTCTTGGTGATTGGTCGTGAGAAAGTTCCACCAAGTGGCAATGATAAAACTTCATTGTTGGTGTCTGCACATGACCGCGCAGGGGCATTGCTTGAGATTCTTGCACCATTTGCGAAGCACAATATTAGCTTGACCAGTATTGAAACACGTCCTGCCTTGCCTGAAAAATGGGCCTATGTATTCTTCATTGACCTAGAAGGGCATGTCGAGCAAGACAATGTCCGTGCAGCGATTGAAGAAATCCGTCCATTGGTGAAAGAAATTCGTGTCTTGGGTTCTTATCCTGCTGCCGTGTTGTAATCGTATTTAATTCAGTGATGTGCATGTTTGTCATGTGCGCCACATTCACCACCTAGTCAACTGGAAGTGTAAAATGTCGTTTGTCCCAGCCAATGAAGGCATCTCGAAGTTAAAGCCTTATCAACCAGGTAAACCAATCAGTGAACTTGAGCGTGAGTTGGGGATTACAGATATCGTCAAACTTGCTTCAAATGAAAACCCATTGGGCTGTTCAGACAAAGTCAAAGAAGCCGTTGCAGCAGAAATTGCTGAAATTGGTCGCTATCCAGATGGTGGTGGTTTTATTTTAAAAGACCAAATTCAAAAACAATTTGGCTTTGCGCATGACCGTATTACTTTGGGTAATGGTTCAAACGATTTGCTAGAAATGTTTGCTCGCGCATTCGTTTCAGATCAAGATTCAGTGTTGTATAGCCAACATGCCTTTGCAGTATATGCTTTGGTAACGCAAGCGATTAATGCTCAAGCGATTGAAGTGCCTGCCAAAGGCTTCTCACATGACTTGGATGCTATGGCAGCAGCAATTCAAGACAACACCAAGTTAATTTTTATTGCTAACCCAAATAACCCAACAGGCACATGGTTTGAAGAGGCTGAATTTGAAGCCTTTATGCAAAAAGTTCCTGCACGGGTGATTGTGGTATTAGATGAAGCCTATGTGGAATATTTCCCAGAAAACTTCAACAGCCTTAAATTCCTTGAGCAATATCCAAACTTAATCGTGAGCCGTACTTTATCTAAGTGCTATGGTTTGGCGGCGCTGCGCGTTGGTTTTGCTTTAGCTTCTGCAGAAGTGACCGATTATTTAAACCGTATTCGTCAACCATTTAACGTCAATCACTTGGCAATGGTGGCTGCGGTTGCGGCATTAAAAGACGAAGATTTTATCGAAAAATCACGTATTGCCAACAAAGCAGGCATGGCGCAATTGGAAGCAGGCTTTAAAGCATTGGGTCTGAATTATGTGCCTTCACGTGCTAACTTTATTTTGGTAGATGTAGAAGCCGATCCGGGTCAAACTTTTAATGCCTTATTGAAAGAAGGTGTAATTGTACGTCCTGTGGGTATTACGACCCATTTACGTGTTTCAATTGGCACAGAAGCAGAAAATGCCAAGTTCCTGCGTGCATTAGCCAAAGTATTGGGCAAGGAAGCGAAGGCATAAAACATGGCGCAACCATTGTTTGAAAAAGTTGCATTTATCGGACTCGGGCTAATAGGCTCGAGTTTGGCACGTGTAATGCTGGCAGAAAACTTAAGTCGGCATATTGTGGCATCGACCCGTTCTGAAAAAACGCTGCAAGATGCTTTGGAATTAGGATTAATTGAACAAGGCTTTAACAATCCTGTAGATGCGGTACAAGGCGCAGATTTAGTGGTGTTGGCGCTACCTGTGCAAGCTACAGAAAAAGTCTTGCGATTAATTCAGCCACATTTGGCAGATAATGTAATTCTGACCGATGTAGGCAGCACCAAAGGCAGTGTCGTGGCTGCAGCCAAAGCGGTTTTTGGAGAACATTTACCTGCAGGTTTTGTACCCGGGCATCCAATTGCTGGGGCAGAGCATACAGGCGTGCATGCAGGCAAGGTTGATTTATTTGCCAATCACAAAGTCATTTTGACACCATTGCCAAGCAGTGCGCCGTGGGCAGTCAATAAACTGATTCAAATGTGGGAAAGCGCCAAAGCCGAAGTAATTTGCATGGATGTGGAAAAACATGATGAGGTATTGGCGTATACCAGTCATCTTCCACATTTAATGGCCTTTAATTTGGTCGAACAATTGGCAAATCGGGAAGATAATTTAGACATTTTCCGCTATGCTGCAGGTGGCTTTCGTGACTTCTCACGTATTGCTGCCAGCGATCCACAAATGTGGCATGACATTTTCTTGGCCAATAAAACTGCATTGTTAAAAGCGGTGGATGGCTTTGAAAGTCAACTCGCGATTATTCGCCAACTGATTGAACAAGAAGACTCGCATGCTTTAATGGGCTTGCTTGGACATGCACAAGCGGCACGACAGCATTTTAATCATATGCTCGCCAAGAAACCTTTTATGGAGAACAATAACGTGACACAACAATTTACGATTTTGCCGGGTGCTAAGACTTTCCAAGGTAAATTTACCGTACCGGGTGACAAATCTGTGTCACATCGTTCCATTATGTTTGGTGCAATTGCCGAAGGCACTACGCATGTGACAGGTTTCCTTGAAGGTGAAGATGCATTGGCGACTTTGCAAGCATTTCGTGATATGGGTGTGAGCATTGAAGGCCCTAAAAATGGTGAAGTCACCATTCATGGCGTAGGCATGCAAGGTTTAAAAGCACCTGCAAGCGCAATTTATATGGGCAACTCAGGCACATCTATGCGTTTGTTGGCAGGCATGTTATCTGCACAGCAGTTTGATTCTGTTATGACAGGTGATGCGTCATTGACCAAGCGTCCAATGGAACGTATTGCTAAACCATTGCGTGAAATGGGTGCACAAATTCAAACGACGGGTGAACGTGGCACACCGCCAGTATCGATTACAGGTGCGCAAGCGCTGAAAGGTATTCACTATGATTTGCCAATGGCATCTGCACAGGTGAAATCAGGTATTTTATTGGCAGGGCTTTGGGCAGAAGGTGAAACTTCAGTGACTGAGCCTGAACCAACGCGTGACCATACCGAACGTATGTTACGTGCATTTGGTTATGAAGTGAAAACTGAAGGTAACCGTATTTCATTGCAAGGCGGCGGTAAATTGGTGGGTACAGATATTCAAGTACCTTCTGATATTTCATCTGCGGCATTCTTCATGGTGGGTGCAGCCATTACAGAAAATTCAGATGTAACCTTAGAAGCGGTGGGCATTAACCCAACCCGTACAGGTGTGATTGAAATTCTGAAACAAATGGGTGCAGACCTGAGCGTGGAAAATGAACGTATTGCAGGCGGTGAACCAATTGCAGATATTCGTATTCGTGGTTCACGTACTTTAAAAGGGATTCATGTTCCTGAAGATCAAGTGCCATTGGCGATTGATGAATTTCCTGCATTGTTCATTGCTGCAGCTTGTGCTGAAGGTCAAACTGTACTGACAGGTGCTGCAGAATTGCGCGTAAAAGAATCAGACCGTATTCAAGTGATGGCAGATGGTTTAAAAACCATGGGCATTGACTGCACACCAACTGACGATGGCATCATCATTCAGGGTAAAGGCAAAGCAGGCGACTGGTCAGCGATATTTACAGGCGGCGAGATTGAATCACATCATGACCATCGTATCGCCATGAGTTTCTCTATGGCAGGCTTGCGTACTTCTGGTGAAATTAAAATTGTAGGTACAGAAACAGTAGCAACAAGTTTCCCTACCTTTACTGAGCTTGCAGGTGTGGCAGGTCTGAATATTCAAGTGACAGAATAAGCCAAAACGATAGGGGCTGCGATGAAGAGTCGCAAAGCCTAGACTTTATGCTGAAACAGCCAAGCTTTTGCTTGGCTGTTTGCGTTTTATTGCTTATGCTAAACCCATACAAGAAAAAAGCCTTTGGGTTCGAGCATGCGCAAATTAAAATTTATGGCGAATTGTGAAAATAAACAAGAGTTACAAGATTGTACTCTGGCACAGAATTATGTGGCGAATTTACTTTCACAAAACTTATCTCATTATGGCTTTCAAACGTTGCCGCAGAGTGGTGCACAAGTCGCTGTAAGTGTAGATCAACATGCGCTGCCTTTGGCAGTAAACTGTCAAAGCCGTGGTGAAGATGGGCATCTTGTTTGTGAAATTACTTCATACCCAAATGAGGAACAAGACTGGCTAGAACGAATTACCGAGCAAAGTTTATTAAATCAATTGGCGCAAGCGGTAGAAAATACTCTGAAAGAAGACCAATCTTTTAGTGAGTTTGAATGGAAAGGTTAAACCAAGCTGCAAAGACGTTGGATGTTTAAAATTTATACTTGATTTTTAAATTAAAAATAGGGTCTGTTGACATTTCATAAAGGCAGCCACAGATAAATACAAGCTAAGGCAACTGCGCTTCGAAAGTTTCGCTTTAGTTTATCAAACCGTGTAGCAATTCCTCGGAATTGCTTCAAACGGCAAAAAGCATTCTCAACTAAGTGTCTGATTTTATATAAATACCAGTCCATATGATCATTACTTGATTTCGTGTTTGATTTCTTCGGTATATTCGCTTTAGCACTTTAATTTTTAATCTGCTCTCTTAATATTTCAGAATCATAGCCTTTATCCATACAGACTATTTCAGTGTCAGTTAAATCTAATTGTTCGACTAAAATAGGGGCAACTTTGACATCATGGGTGGTTCCATCTGAAATAATAAATTCGATCGGGTTACCGTGAGAGTCAACAGCTAAGTGAATTTTAGAATTATTACCCCCAACACTTTTTGAAATATCCTGATTAGGGATTTCTGCTGAATGTTGGTGTGCTCTAACATGAGTAGCATCAATAAATATCCATTCACGATCAGCGTTCTCTGAGAATATTTTAAATATTTTCATTATCTTATCTTTATTAGACCAGCGATTGTACTTTTTAAAAATTGAGTTTGGATTACCAAAAACCTCGGGTAAATCTCTCGAAGGGCATCCTGTTCTAATACGATATAGGATTGCCTCAAAAAAATTTCTCAAATTTGATTTGAGATAAATATTAAAATTGCGAGAATAGCTTTTAACTTAGACCAGTGTTGATCATTCAACATTGTACGAGGTATAGCGAGTAGTGAATTTGGTTTGGCGATTGAATTTTACTATCTCGCTATTTTTTTATACAGCAAATGTCAACAGATCCTATTCATTTTTTAATTGAAATGTCATCTAAATGACACATCGCAACCGTATATTAAGCAGCAAGAACAATACAACAAAATAATTTTTATTTAACCCGCTTAATTTGGGAGAGTTAAGTGGGTTTTTTATTGCCTAGAGAAATGTTGCAAGTACTATAAAAAAAATAAGCTCAACTGATCAGAGTGAATCAATGTTTTTTTAAAGCAGACACTGAAATAAAAGCACCTCAGCCTCCACGTTGGATTGATCTAAGAGATCATCTTCTAGCAATACAACGCAACGTGTTTTTCCGATAGGGTTAAACAAAAACACGCATTGGAGTTTGTTGAAAGCTGCTGCTATAGTGAGCGCAGTATTTTTTATTTAGGTGGTTTATGCTCGCTTTAATTTCTCCAGCCAAGACTTTAGATTATGAAACTGCATTACCAAGCGATGAATATACTCAACCTAGATTACTTCAACATTCACAAGAGTTAATTGATGTAGCACGTAAACTTTCTGCTACAGAAATTGCCAGTTTAATGAGTGTCAGTGAAAAAATTGCCACTTTGAATGTCGAGCGTTTTCGTGACTGGCAAGCAGAGTTTGATCTTGCCAATGCACGTCAGGCCATGTTTGCCTTTAAAGGTGATGTGTACACAGGCTTAGATGCTTATAGTTTATCTGCTGCAGAGATTGAGTTTGCTCAACAACACTTGCGCATGCTTTCTGGCTTATATGGCTTATTGCGTCCATTGGATTTAATGATGCCGTATCGTTTGGAAATGGGCACTAAGTTGCATAATGCGCGCGGTGAAAATTTGTATCGTTTCTGGGGCGATATCATCACCAATTTAATTAACCAAGATTTAAAACATAACCAGTCGGCATTATTGGTGAATCTAGCTTCCGATGAATATTATAAGTCGGTGCAGGAAGCAAAAATTCAGGCTGAAATTATTAAACCTGTATTTTTAGATCAGAAAAATGGTAAATATAAAGTCATCAGTTTTTATGCCAAAAAAGCCCGTGGTTTGATGGCACGTTTTATCATCGAGAATAAATTAGAACGCGCAGAAGACTTAAAAGCATTCAATAGTGAAGGTTATTATTTCGATGCAGACAGTTCTTTAAAAGGCGAATTGGTCTTTAAACGTGACGAGCAAGCCGCCTAACTGTCGGTTTAATCGTTGAATCTCCCATCATGCTAACCTATGGCAGATGGGGGCGAGACTGACCAATCTCCTGTTTGTACTCTTAAAGCTGTTTAAAGGCTTCTATGGCACGTAATCGGCTAAGTTTTAAATCTACAATTGGATGAGGATAATCCAGTTTTAGATTTGGATTTTTCGCATATGGTTCATGAATATTTTTGGCATCTAAATGAGCCAGTTTAGGTAGCCATGTGCGACTATAATCACCATTGGGGTCAAACTTTTGTGATTGGCTCACAGGGTTGAAAATCCTAAAATAGGGCACTGCATCTGTACCAGTCGAGGCACACCATTGCCAGCCACCGTTATTGGCAGCCAAATCACCATCAATTAAATGTTGCATAAACCACTGTTCGCCCAAGCGCCAGTCAATTAACAGGTTTTTGCACAGAAACATTGCGCAAATCATTCTGACTCGATTATGCATCCAGCCCGTTTGCAAAAGTTGTTGCATGCCTGCATCCACAATGGGGATGCCTGTTTTTCCTTGTTGCCATGCTGCTAAACCTGCAGGATCATTTCGCCACGCCACCTGTGCGGTCTGATCTTTAAAAGGGCGGTGCTTTGAAACTTTGGGATAATCAAACAAAATATGTTGATAAAACTCACGCCAAAGTAATTCATCTAACCAAGTTTGTTGTCCTACATTTTCGAGATGAAAATGCCCTTGTGAATGAGCAAAAACCGCAGCCAGACATTGCCGAATGGAGAGAATGCCACAGTTTAAATACGCAGATAATTGGCTGGTACCAGACAACGCAGGAAAATCACGCTGTTGCTGATAATCGTGCATTTTTTCACGTGTAAAATCATCCAACAAGTGATGTGCATGTTGTTCCGTGACTGCCCATAAGTTTTGTTGTGCCGTTGGAAGCGGGTCGAAACCTAAGTGTTCTAAACTTGGCACTGTAGAGAGATATTGTTTAGGAAGTTGGATGGGTAGTTGTGGTTGCGGCAGAGGAAAGCAACGCGGAATACTGACATTCAACTGTTGATAGGCATACTTTTTAAATGCGCTGAATACCTGATACGGTTTCATGCTCTGATTGCGCACCGTACCCACAGGAAAAAGCGTGCGGTCATGGTACAAAACCAAATCCTGACCGTGTTGGTTCAAGGTTTGTTGAACTTCAAGATCACGTTTTAGCTCATTCACTCCCAATTCAATATTGGCATAAATATTTTGAATCGGATGAGAGTCCTTCAATGTTTGGCATAGTTGGAGCAGTGTTTGTGCAATGTCAGCCCAAGATGGTGTAATTTGAACAATCAGTGGGATATTGAGTTGTGCGAGTTCGTCTTTTAGTGCATTTAATTGACGCAAGTAAAAGTCAATTTTAATGGGCGCATCGTGATGTAAACGATATTGCTGAGGCGAAAGAATCACCACGCCAATACAAGCTCCTGCTTGGCTAGCATGCCAAAGTGCGGTGTGATCTGAAATTCTTAAATCTTGTCGGAACCAAACTAAATTATAGTTTTGCATGGGAAGAATGCTTGATGTGAGCGCTAGAAAGGTGACTTCATTATAAGCATGACTGGGTAAAATTGTCTTAAATGTGAAGGATTTATTTGACCAATAAAACAACAATGTGCTGTGTTGATTTTTCCTGTAATGATCTTTCCGCAATAGTCTGCCTGAAAGGATCTTTCAGTCATGTGCTTATCCTGAATTTTAGAATGACAAACAAAAAAGGCAAAGTAAAAATACTTTGCCTTTTGCTTCGATCAATACTGATCTTAGTGGTGATGACCACCCGCACCGTGTACGTGACCGTGATCTAATTCTTCTTGAGAAGCTTCACGGATTTCAATGATTTCAACTTCAAACGTTAAATCTTGACCAGCAAGTGGGAAGTTTGCATCAACAATTACGTTGTCGCCTTCAACTGCTTTTACAGTTACGATTTGAACGCCATCATCAGTTTGCGCTTGGAATTGCATGCCTGCTTGGATGTTGTCTACACCTTGGAACATTTGTGCAGGAACTTCTTGTACTAAGTCTGGGTTGTATTCGCCATAACCTTCAGCTGCAGGTACGTTTACAGTAAATTTTTCACCTACTGTTTTACCTTCTAACGCTTTTTCTAAACCAGGGATGATATTACCTGCACCATGCAAATAGGCAAGTGGTTCACCTTGAGATTTGTCGAGAGTTTCACCCTCTGCGTTAGTCAATGTGTAGTGGAAAGAAACCACGAGGTCATTTGCAATAGCAGTCATGTTATTGATCCATTCAATTTTTTAAGGGTACATCATAAAGTGAAACGTGGAATTTGTTATAGACATTTCTGCAAATTCTTCACTTTTCCGAGTTTTTTATGACATTTTTTAGTTAATCGGGGCAATTTTTATAATTTCAATGCAAATTTGTGCGTCATACCTATAAATTTGCAGATTTTATTGCAGGCTCATTTTAAGCCCTTTGTATGATGTGTAGATGACAATAAAAAAGATGGGACATTGCCCATCTTGGTGATATTTAATTCTTGAGGATCATCGGCTTCTAACCGAGTGAAGTTTTCTCATCTTCTACAGGTTGATGGCTAAAGAAATTAAACAAACTGCCAAACCACATCATGATTCTTTCAAAAATATTGGCTTCAACAATGTTGACCTGTTCTTCAATTGCAAAGCTGTTAATCAATTGATTATTTTGATAAACGTGTACGGTTGCCAGTTTCATAACCTGTGCCAATGGCGCAGTCAGTAACTTTTCAGACAATTCAATATTGACATGCGTTTGTGTACGCTGTGCAGGTTCAAGTGTTTCTAATTCGCCCTGTGCATTCACAAGTTGTAGACGTTGAGTACTTTGATCAAACTGCGACAAGTTAATTGCATATGGCTGTTCATACAATGATGTCGTCACAAACTTTGGCTGACTGCTTTCAATCTTAAACATGCGTAAGGTCGATTTCACCACAGGCAATTCTGCAATCATTTGTTTGGGTTTAATCGCGACTTCATTACGGGTATAGCTATAAGCTAAATTTAATAATTGATGTGCCACTTCAGCACGTTTTTGCGCACTCTTGGTTCCCATCACCACCACCACTAAACGACGCTCAGGTGCAGCACTATCCAATGTTGGGCGGTTTGCAGTTAAGGCAAGGTTGTAGCCTGCAGCTTTGGTGAAGCCTGTTTTTAACCCATCTACACTTGGGTCTTGTTTTAATAATATATTGGTCGCACGGTGAAAGTGCTGATTGTAGGTAAAACTAGTTTGTTTTGAATAAGCCAAATAATCGGGTGTTTCAGTCACTATCGCTTGTGCTAAACGTGCCATATCTGCCGCAGAAGAATAATGACTAGGCATAGTCACACCAGACGGATTCTGAAAATGTGTGTCTTGCATACCCAAAGCTTGCGCTTCCTGATTCATTCGGGCGATAAACTGCGGCACACCACCTGCAACACGTTCACCTAAAGTGAGTGCAGCATCGTTAGCAGACATAATAATTAAGCCTGCCAATAGCTGATCTATCGAAATCTGTTCACCTGCTTTTAGATACATTTGTGATTCATCCCACATCACTTGCTGTACCACAGGTGTTGCGGTCAAAATTTCATGTCGGTCTAATTTACCTGCCTGAATATCTTTGAGCACAATATAAGCCACCATCATTTTAGTGAGTGAAGCAGGTGCACGTTGTACGTGACTATTATGCTCTGCAATCACTTGCCCAGATTGTGGGTCTAAAATTGCCCATGCTTCGGCTTCTACACTTTCAGCTTGAATATTCAATAATGCGGCATGCGTGATTGCGCTGGATAGCCAACAGAGCAGCGCAATCAGATAGATAACACGTTTCAAAGAGGTTCCTTATTTACACCAATCCATTGGTGTCACAATGGTTTTAAGCAGCAAAAACAATGTCAATAGACTAGGGCATGCTATGCTTTTTTTGCTCAGATGGCTACCCATAAATGCAGACAAATCTCATCTTGACGCATCAATTGCTAAAAAAATGTTAAGCTTGTTGCCAAGTTCTTATTTATACATTTTGTATTGCCCATTATGTTGCATTATCAAATCGAATTTGACGATTATCGTCAGCATCTTATTCATGTCACCGTGCGTTTTTTGGCTAATCCTACTCAGGTTTTATCTCTACCCACTTGGATTCCAGGCAGCTATTTAATTCGTGAATTTTCCAAACATCTTGAGTCGGTACGTGCTTATGATGAAGCGGGGCGTATCCTTAAAATTCAGAAATTTGAAAAGAATAAATGGCGCTTATTTAATATCGATCATGAATTGATTACGGTGGAATATGATGTCTACGCTTATGATTTGTCAGTGCGTGGCGCTTATGTCGATCAAACCCGTTTATACGTCAATCCTGCCTGTGCCTGTTTGGGCTTAGATGGGCAAGAAGATAAAGCTATTGAAGTTGAATTATTTTTACCAGACGAGCTGAAGCATTTTCAGCTTGCGACAGGTTTGGCAGCAAAAAGTTTGGTGAAAGGGCGTTATACCTTAAAAGCCAAAAACTATGCCGAACTGATTGATGCACCGTTTGAATTGGCAGAACAAACCCGTTTTAGTTTTACCGCAGCAGATATTCCACACGAATTTGTGGTTTCGGGCAAACATGCAATGAACGCTGCGCGTATGCAGCAAGATATTGAAAAAATTTGTGCTACACAAATTACCATGTTTGGTTCTGCGCCATTTGAAAACTATACCTTTATGACCATGGCAACAGGCAATAGCTATGGCGGTTTAGAGCATCCAAACAGTACCAGTTTAATTACACCTCGTGATGATTTGCCGAAAGCTAACGAACCTGAACAACCTTCTAAAGATTATCAGCGCTTTTTAGGTCTGTGCAGCCATGAGTATTTTCATAGTTGGTTGGTGAAATTCATTCGTCCTGAAAGCTTTGTGAATTATGATCTGAATCAGGAAGGTTATACATCGCTGTTATGGATTTTTGAAGGCTTTACGTCTTATTACGATGATTTGTTATTGCTGCGTAGTGGTGTAATTGATCTGGCGGCTTATTTGGAGTTGCTCAAAGCACAAGTTGATCGTTATTTGCAAAATCCGGGTCGTGCGATTCAAACGGTAGCAGAATCTAGTTTTGATGCTTGGGTTAAGTTCTATCGTCAAGATGAAAACTCGAACAATGCAGGAACCAGCTACTATAACAAAGGTTGTTTGGTGGCTTTATGTTTAGATTTGGGCTTGCGTTTACGTGGCTCAAGCTTAGATGCCTTAATGCAGAAATTGTATGCCAATGCGCAACAGGGCATTCAAGTGCATGAGCGCACCATCTTTGATTTATGCAAAGAATTAACTGGGGATGATTGGTCGGAGCAAATTCACCATTTAATCAACACGACTGATGAATTGCCGCTCGATCAGTTATTGCCTGAGTTTGGTGTTGATTATCAGCTAAAACAGGACAAGTCTTTGCCATTTGGTTTGAAAGTGGCAGATAAACCTGAAGGGGTATTGGTACAAACTGCACATCGTGAGGGTTCAGCGGCAAAAGCGGGGCTTTCTGCGCATGATGTGATTATTGCGATTGATGGTTTAAAAGCTACGGTAAAATCCCTTGAGCGATATGCCAAACAGGATGCAATTTATACTGTTCATGCGTTCCGCCGTGATGAGTTGATGACTTTTGAGCTATATGCTGCGCAGATTGAATTGCCAGAAGTGGTATTAAATGTTACAGATCAGGCAAAAGTAGAGCAGTGGTTGAAAGGTTGATCATAAAAAATGTAAACCGATGCTTTTGCATCGGTTTACTTTTAATAAAAATATTAAGAAAGTAACTAAGTGTAATGCTTAAGAGGGACCAAGGCTTAAGTTATGAGAAATGAGGTGGAATATCAGTTAAAAGAGCTGATATTAGATGATGACTTCAATAGTTTGCAGAATTTAGTAAATGAAGAAGTCAATCTTATGGAAATTTTCTCTGTACACGACAAAAATAGATAACTCATTGAAATAATGTCACAATAATTGTTTTCTAACGACGAATACTATGACACATCTCAATGAGTTATATCTTATCTTAAACAAATCTCTAAAAT
>NZ_VOXY01000018.1:0-39557 GCF_013420525.1 Acinetobacter sp. YH01003
GCTGAAAAGAATTGTTGTTTACGTTGTAGATGCTTAAAACACAAATCATTGACATAATTCCAGACAAAATTTACTTCGGATGCTAACTGATTTAGCACCTTGCAATGTTTGTCTTTTATGCGTAATTTGAGTGTCTTCATCCAATTATTTTAACAGTATTTTTCTTAATAGTGACTATAGTACAAGTATTTAAAACGACATTTCGTGTCGTTCATATGGTTTACTCCAGTCGCTTATATCCTCGTGCTGAACCACGAGGTTTTTCGCTCCAGTGGATAAAAAAACCTAGAAATCTAGGGTCTGTTGATACTTCGTCTATGTTTGCGACGTGAGAGATATATCTCGCAAGGTTTTTTAGCTGATATAAGGCATGAGGCAGGAAATTTAGTCATTTTAAATGACTGGCACATAACGCAATAGCAGCAAAAAATATGCTCGTTCCGAAGGACTGTGGCTAAAACTTTCTCAGATTGCGTTATGAAACTTGGCAATAGACCCACTATTCCCTACGTTTCATGCCTGATCTGCTCAGTTTTAGCCTACAGTGCAAGCCATTTATGAAATATCAACAGACCCTCGGCTTTTTATTAAAAATCAATCTATTCACCACCAAGTGAACATTCAAAATTGGTTTTTTCGACAGAACAACGAGCGCGTTTTAACACACTCATCATGGCAGGGTCATAAATACCGCGTTTGGTCATATCCATACGTCCATCACGTAGCATTTTTTGATATTTAGTTTTATCTTCTGCGCTCAAGTTCATTTTATATTTGGCTGGAATTTCACCTTCTAAACGATTAATCATACTCATCGCTTTAGGCAGATTTTTTACAAACCAATCTCGTGATTTTTGCCCAAAGCCCGCAGGGAATTGTTCAGGGCGAATCACAAAGTCTGCGGTCACTTGTAATACAGGGAAGTTAAACATCGCCCCGTTATTGCCTAAACCCTTGTAGATTTCTAAAGGTTTGTACGCATAGGCAGGCGCACCGACCATATCGACCTGACCATTGTTAAACTTCGCCACAAAGTTAGATACATCAGAAATGACGGCTTGCGCGCCTACACGCTGCACCATAATTTTTTGTGCATCGTCATAGCCCAATACCGCAAACTTTTTCCCTGCTGCTTTTTCAATCGAGCTGATGTTCTTGTCGCGCACAAAAATAAAGGCCGAACCTAAAGGTGAAATACCCGCAACTTCATATTTTTTGCCACCTAAATTGGTAACCATTTTCGCTGCATTACGTTGATCTAAAGCAAAGCTGATGGCACGTTGTGCAATCGCATTACTTGGCGCACCACCTAAAGCATCAATCGAGCCTGCAAATTTATTGTATTGGCGAGCACGCATGGCGGTCATAAATACCCCATCACATTTGCCTGCTTTAAAATCATTGTCTGCGACAGCTTCATCCTGACGTGGAATTAAATTGACTTCTGCACCCCAGCCTTTTGCTGCTAGCGCCCACTCTTGTGCCATCTGAAAAGATTCACCTGACTTACCCAGTAAGTCAAAGACACATACATCTACTTTTGCTGCTTGCGCCTGAGCACTGAAACCGATCGCTGCGAATGCTGTCAATGTTGCGCTGACCCATATTTTTTTCATTGTTTCGATCCTTCTACAGATTTTTTTATTTTTGAGTGTCCGTACACGAAACAAATATTAAGCAAGTTCAAATTAAAAAAATAGAGCATTTACTCGAATTTCATCTGTCAATTCTGCCAAAACCTTATACTGCCTTATTTAAGCGATCATTTTTATTTCATAATTCACTTATATTTTATAGATTTAGATCAAAATAAAGATCATTTCCAACATGCACGTATTTTGTGCTTGTTTACAAAGTCATAAAAAAAGCCTGTTGTTAGATCATAATTTTTAAACATCACAAGAGAGATTTTTCGCAAATCACAAATAAAACTGGGCTTATTTTTGTTTTCTGGTGGGCTTCCATTAGAATATGCCCAACTTTTGTTGTGACCAGTAAACACCATGATTCAACTTGACCAAGTTTCTTTACGCCGCGGTGGACGTGTTTTATTTCAAAAAGCGTCTATGCAAATCCATCCAGGCTGGAAAGTCGGTCTTACAGGTGTCAATGGTGCAGGAAAATCCAGTTTATTTGCTGCGCTTTTAGGTAGTTTAACCCCAGACGAAGGTACGTTGAGCCGTCCGCAAGGCTGGACTGTGGCGCACATGGCACAGGAAGTTAAAGCATTGGATTTGCCTGCGATTGATTTTGTGCTGTCGGGTGATGAAGAATACTGGAACATTCAACAACAACTGCAACATCCTGAACAATTAAATAATGACCAACTTGCACATTTGCATGGTCGTTTTGATGAAATTCATGGCTATACCGCACCCGCCAAAGCCGCACAACTGATGGCAGGTTTAGGTTTTATGGAACATCAAAACAGCTTGGCGGTCAGTAGTTTTTCTGGTGGATGGCGCATGCGTTTAAATTTGGCGCGTACCTTAATGAGTCGCTCCGAATTATTATTACTGGACGAACCAACCAACCACTTAGACTTAGATGCAATTTTATGGTTAGAAGACTGGCTTAAAGCCTATGCGGGAACTTTGGTGCTGATTTCCCATGACCGTGATTTTTTAGATGCCATTACCGATCATATTTTACATATTGAAAATAGTGAACTGACTTTATATACAGGCAATTATTCAACCTTTGAAACCACACGCAGTGAACGCTTGGCACAACATCAACAAGCGTATGAAAAACAATTAGAAACCCGTGCACATTTACAAAAATATATTGATCGTTTTAAAGCCAAAGCCACCAAAGCACGGCAGGCACAAAGCCGTATCAAGCAATTGGAACGCATGCAATTGCTTGCCCCTGCGCATGTAGATACACCATTTACCTTTAGTTTCCGTGAACCGACCAAAATGAGCTCACCCTTACTGACCTTGGAACAAGTCAGCATTGGTTATGCAGACAAAGTGATTGCCAGCAAAATTAACCTACAAATTACCCCGACCAGTCGTATTGGTTTATTGGGGATGAACGGCGCAGGTAAATCGACCTTAATTAAATCCTTAGTGGGTGAATTGGCGTTATTGGCAGGTACTCGCAAAGCCTCAGAATTACTCAATATTGGCTATTTTGCACAGCATCAAATGGATGCTTTGGATGATAGCGCCAGCCCGATGCTACAACTGGCACGCATTGCCGATAAAAAAATCAGCGAAGCCACTTTACGCGCCTTTTTAGGCAGTTTTGGTTTTAGTGGCGAACGTATGGACACGCCTTGTGAAAGTTTTTCAGGAGGTGAACGTGCACGTTTGGCTTTGGCTTTAATTGTCTGGCAACGTCCTAACGTACTGATTCTGGACGAACCGACCAACCATTTAGACTTAGATATGCGACATGCCTTAACCATGGCATTACAGGATTATGAAGGTGCAGTGGTATTGGTGTCACACGAACGTCAATTAATTGCCAGTGTCTGCGATGACTTACTCTTGGTTCATGCAGGACAATGCACAGAATTTGAAGGCGATTTACAAGATTATGCCCAATGGTTACGCCAAGCTCGTGCAGACATGCTTAAGCAAGGTACATCCAACACAGCTCCATCCAATCCAAGTCCAGTGGTTGAGAACAAGACTAACCTAGTCAAAGTAGATAAAGAAGCTCAACGCAAACTGGCAGCACAACGCCGTGAACAAACTCGCCCTATTCGTAAAAATATTGAAAAATACGAAGCGCAAATTGAAAAAATTCAACCGCGTCTGACTGAAATTGAAACCGAACTGGCAGATCCTGCCCTTTACGATGCCAACTGTAAAGATGATTTGCTCAAACTCATGAATGAGCAAAATGATCTGAAAACCAAATTGGCGCAGGCAGAAGAACAAATGCTTGAATTGATGATGGAATTGGAAGAACTCGAAAGTAGCTTTGAATAGCCATACCGATGAGATTTTAACGCTATGCTAAATAGGGTTAAATCTCATCATATTTCGTAGAATATGCATTGTGTATGTTCCATACTTATAAGACACATTCGTAATAGTTTTAATCTTTAGTTTATCTTCACAACAACCACGTAAAGAAATTTAAGTCACTCTCTGCGTTTGTTTATTTTTACTTATCAATCTTGCACCACAGCATAGTTGTATGACACCCCCCACCCTGAATAAAAGTAAGACAGCATAGCTACCAAGCAAGAAGTTTTGAATTTAAAAATCACACTGAGTTTTAAATTCAAAATCTACAATTTAAATTTAAAAGCAAAAACTTAGTTATCCACAACTCAAACTAACTGTTATTTTAAATTCAAAACTCTAATTAAAGCCAAATCAATCCATTCTTTCATGGTTATTTTGAGTCATTGAATCTCAGTGATTCACAGAAAATCGCTGCTACTCGGCAGTAATTTTTGCTTTGCTAATACATAATTCTTGTATTTTCCAGCCCTGAATATAGCGCCAAATTTCTTGAATATACCCTTGATCATCCGCCAAACCAATTTGAATCCGACAGTTAACCTGCTCACGATCAAACTCATATTCTTCTAATTCAACATTCGGTTTGATCGGTTTCCAGACACCATTATTCACTGCATGCTGAATGTTGGCATAACGTGTTTCACGATTTTCCACACGTGATTCTGCCGTATAAACGACTTTAAAATCTTCATCTTCATAGTGTGCTAACAGCTCCACATTGCCAGTAAAAAAAGCATTCACCCATGCATCACGTGCTTGTTCTAATTGATTATCCATCTTAATGATTCTCCTATATTTTTGGCTTAATGTAGCTCAGCATGACAGAACAATAAGTCAGTTTTATAAAAGTTATTTGGATGAATCACGACAACAACAAAAGCCAAACATAAAAAAGCACTCCGTAGAGTGCTTATGGTTATGCGGATGATTTGGACGAATTAAGCGTCAATATCTGCATTTAAGGCATTTTCTTCAATAAAGGCACGACGTGGTTCTACATCATCGCCCATTAAGCAAGAGAACATGCGGTCTGCTTCAATGGCATCATCAATGGTGACTTGCAACATATTGCGGTTTTCTGGGTCCATCGTGGTTTCCCAAAGTTGTTCCGCATTCATCTCACCCAAACCTTTATAGCGCTGAATCATCATGCCGCGACGCGAGTCCTGCAAAATGTGTTGCCACACTTGATGGAAATTGTTGACCGTAATTTTACGTTCGCCTTTTTCCAAATACGCACCTTCTTCAAGCAGCGTAAACCAGCTTTTTGAATTTTTCAGCAAACGTGCATATTCAGCTGAACCCAGCAAACCTGTATCTAGTAAATAAGTATGGGGCAAGTTGTGCACATATACCGTGATTCGTGGCCAATACGTTGCAGATTTTTGACCATCCGCATCTTCTTTTTCAAACTGTTCGATGCTTAATTCAGGACGCAAACCTGGCTGTAATCGTTCAATGCTTTGACGTAATTGCTCGCCCCATTGTTGTACATACGCCTGATCTGCTGCTTGATCAATTTTAAAGGCATCTAATTCTAATAAACCATCCAACAGACTTGCAGGATAACGCAGCGTTAAACGGCTCAAACTCTTTTGTGAAGTTTGATAATCAGCAATGACTTTGGCTAAAGCCTCACCACGAATTGCAGGTGCATCAGCACTCACATGCAGCTCCAATTCATCAATCGCATTAGAAATTAAATAGGTTTCTAAAGCATCGTTATCTTTGATGTATTGTTCCTGCTTGCCTTTTTTCAGCTTATACAATGGTGGCTGTGCGATATAAATATGACCACGCTCAACCAATTCTGGCATTTGACGGAAGAAGAAGGTCAATAGCAAGGTACGAATGTGTGAACCATCTACGTCAGCATCGGTCATGATGATGATTTTGTGATAACGCAGTTTGTCTGGGTTATATTCTTCACGACCAATACCACAGCCCAAAGCGGTAATTAAAGTACCTACTTCTGCCGATGAAATCATCTTGTCAAAACGGGCACGTTCCACGTTCAGGATTTTACCTTTCAGTGGCAAAATTGCCTGCATTTTACGGTTACGACCTTGTTTAGCCGAACCACCTGCAGAGTCACCCTCGACTAGATATAATTCAGATAATGCAGGGTCTTTTTCCTGACAGTCAGCCAATTTACCAGGCAAACCTGCAATATCCAAAGCACTCTTGCGGCGCGTCATTTCACGGGCTTTACGCGCCGCATCACGGGCACGCGCTGCATCAATAATTTTACCCGCAATGGATTTTGCCGCTTGTGGATTTTCCAATAAATATTCAGAGAAAGATTTATTCATGGCCTGCTCAACAGCAGGTTTCACTTCACTCGATACCAATTTTTCTTTGGTCTGTGATGAGAATTTTGGATCTGGCACTTTGACCGACACAATCGCGGTTAAACCTTCACGTGCATCATCACCCGACACCACGACTTTTTCTTTTTTCAGGATATTTTCGCTTTCCATGTAGTTGTTTAACCCACGGGTTAGCGCAGCACGGAAGCCTGCCAAGTGCGTTCCACCGTCTTTTTGTGGAATGTTATTGGTAAAGCAACGTACGTTTTCCTGATAGGAATCATTCCACTGCAAAGCAACTTCTACGGTAATTCCGTTTTCAGCCTGTGTCGTGAAATGGAAAATTTCATTCAGATGGGTTTTGCCTGCATTAATATATTTCACAAATTCAGACAAACCACCTTCATAGTCAAAAATATGTTCTAAATTGACACGTTCATCACGCAATACAATACGCACGCCCGCGTTTAAGAAAGACAATTCACGCAATCGGCGTGCCAAAATATCCACATTAAAAATGGTTTGGCTAAAGGTTTCAGCACTTGGCCAAAAACGCACAGTCGTACCTGATTGCTCAGTGTCGCCCACTACTTTTAAAGGATATTGTGGATCACCATGGCGGTATTCCTGTTGGTGAATTTGACCCGCGCGTTTAATCGTTAATTCAAGTTTACTCGATAAAGCATTGACCACCGACACACCAACGCCGTGCAAACCGCCCGACACTTTATAACTGTTGTCATCAAACTTACCACCTGCGTGCAGAATGGTCAGAATGACCTCTGCTGCAGAGACACCTTCTTCAGGGTGAATATCGGTTGGGATACCACGACCATTGTCAGATACGCTGACAGATTCATCTTCATGGATAGTCACCAAAATTTCATCACAATGACCCGCCAAAGCTTCATCAATAGCGTTATCGACTACCTCGAACACCATGTGATGCAAACCTGTACCATCATCTGTATCACCGATATACATGCCTGGGCGTTTACGAACAGCATCTAGGCCACGCAATACTTTGATACTAGAGGAATCATAAGCCTTTTCATTGGTTTGTTCTGTAGTAGAGACAGATTGATCTTCTGAACTCATGGTTTCTCCCTAGTGAAAAATAGGTCTATCCAAAGATAAAAAAATTATTGCTCAACAGCCTGCACCGTTCCGTGATCGACCTGAAATAAGCGATAAGGAATCGACAACGCTTGTAAGTGTTGTTGCACGGATTGATGATCTAAAGTGGTAATAAAAACTTGACTACCCAATTGGCTTAATCGTTCAATTAAACGTTGTTGTGCGCTTAAATCTAATTCTGCTGTCAGATCATCTAATAATACCACAGTTTCCTTATTAGACGCATGCAGCATTGCAATCTGTGACAGTTTTAATGCCATAATCAATAGCTTTTTCTGCCCACGTGACAGCACCACATCGGCATCACCCATTGGGGTTTTTAAGCGTAAATCGGCGCGGTGTGGCCCATATTCGGTATAGCGACGTTCCACATCTTTTTGATGATAATTGCACAGATCATTCAACAAGCCTGTTTCGGTATGAAAGCCTGCGCTGTATTCCAGACTAATGTGTAAATCAGGCAATAAATACTGTAAATCTTGTGCAAAAAATTGCTGCCATTGTTCCACCGTTCCCAAACGCTGCTGATGCAAAATCTCACCATAATCACTGAGCATTTTGTTCCACGGTTCCAAGTCCGACAGACTTAAATGTCGCTGTGATTTAAGCAAACTATTACGTTGTTTTAAGGCACGTGAATAATATTGCCAAGCGTGATAAAACTCTGGTTCCACGTGGAACATCAACCAGTCCAACAGTTGCCGTCGTGGTTTTGCACCATGGTCAATAATATCGGTACTGAGTGGATCAATATGTTGTAAAGGCAGAATTTTAGCCAATTGCCCTTGGGTCGCAACAGGGTCGCCATTGACCTTAATCAACTGCTCACCCGATGCCATTTTTTGCATGCCAATTTTTTCAGTCAATGACTGAGCAAATACAATCGCATCTTGGCTACTGTTCTGAATGTAATTTTTAGGAATATGGGTGCGAAAAGAACGCCCTGTCGCCAATAAATGAATCGCTTCTAAAATCGAGGTTTTACCCGAACCATTTTGCCCATAAAAGACGTTAAACGGCTGCAACTCATGAAGTGCAACCGCTTTTAAGTTCCGAACACGCTCGATATGTAAACGCGTAATATGCATGATTCAGCTAGATTTAATCTTGAAATAAACCGCTCACTTAAACACGCATTGGCATCACAACATAGGTTTGATCTTGATGTGCTGGATCTTGTACCAATACCGATTGATTGGCTTCGGTCATGGTCATCGATACATCATCGCCATCCAATGCCCCTAATACGTCCAATAAATACTGTGCGTTAAATGACATTTCTAACGGCGAATCGGCATATTGAATCGCTAAATCTTCAATTGCTTCATCTTGTTCTGGGTTATTGGCACGTAATTGCAAGGTGTCCGCACTAAAATTCAGGAATACGCCACGCAATTTTTCATTACTTAAAATCGCCACACGCTGTAAAGATTGTTTAAATACATCATGCGCGATCAGCACGTTTTTATCACCACCACGTGGAATCACACGGCGATAATCTGGGAACTTACCATCAATTAATTTAGTGGTAAAACGCACGGTAATTTCTGCTTGTTCTTTGTCACGGCTTGGGGTGCGAATGGTCACATTCAGCAATTCACGCCCAATTAAAAGTGCCAGTTGTTCATCTTCAATGCTCAGCAAACGCTGCAATTCAGCCACAGCTTTACGCGGCACAATGGCTTGAATTAATTGAGTAGCTGTCGAAGATGCCGCTGTTTCACACAAGGCCAAACGGTGACCATCTGTGGTCACAGCACGTAATTGGTTTTCATCAATTTCTAACAAAGTACCCGTTAAATAAAAGCGTACATCCTGCACTGCCATCGCAAACGCAGTTTTTTCAAACAAACGCTTCAGCTCACGCTCAGTAACCGTCACTTGCGTACCTTGAGCATTTTCTGTAGCCAATAATGGATAATCTTCCGCAGGCAAAGTACCTAATACAAAGCGGCTATTGCCCGATTTTAAAATACAGCGCTGATCTTCAGTGATTTGCAAATCAATCAAAGCTGCGCTTGGTAAAGATTTACAAATATCCATCAGTTTACGTGCAGGCACTGTAGTTTCCCCTGCCTGTAAACATGCCCCTTCAGTCAGATTCGTACTGGCAACCAATTCCACTTCCAAGTCCGAACCAGTAATGGTTAAGGCTTGCTCAGTCACCTGAACTTTGACATTGGATAAAATATTTAAGGTATGGCGACGTTCAACCGCTCCTACGACATGTGACAGAACATTCAGTAAGCTTTCTTTCGCGATTTTTAAACGCACGGTACATTCCTCTAACAACTGAAGATTGGAGTATAAAATAGGTTTTTTAGCAGTGTACTATGCGGCAAAAGCTGCCGCATGGCAAGAACAGAATTTGAGCAAATTCGGTCAACTTTGCAACAATCGTTGCAGGTTTTTATAGTCTTCGTTAAAGATCGGATCTTCTTCGCGCAGGCTTTGTACTTTTTCGCAGGCATGCATCACGGTACTGTGATCACGGCCACCAAATGCCATACCAATTTCAGGGAAACTGTCGCCTGTCAGCTCACGTGCCAAGCCCATTGCCAACTGACGTGGACGCGCATAAATACGGGTACGTTTTGGCCCCACCAATTCTTTGAGCGGAATACGGAAATATTCACTCACGACTCGCTGAATATTTTCGGTACTGATGGTACGTGCGCGAATTGCCAAGACATCTTTTAAAGATTCACGTACCACATCTAGATCGATTGGGGTGCCTTTAAAACGGGAAATTGCCACCACTTTATTGAGTGCACCTTCAAGTTCACGCACATTGGCCACCACTTGCTGGGCAATAAATAAAGCACAGTTACGTGGTAAATCTACGGCGCTGCTTTCAGCTTTCTTTAATAAAATTTCAATTCGGGTTTCAATATCTGGCGGTTCTACCCCGACTGATAAGCCCCAAGAAAAACGTGACACCAAACGTGCATCCAATTCGGTTAATTCTTTTGGATAACGGTCTGAAGTCAAAATAATCTGTTTAGATTCATCCAATAAAGCGTTAAAGGTATAGAAAAACTCCACCAAACTGGCTTCTTTACCTGCCAATAAGTGAATGTCATCCACCAATAACAAATCTAAAGAGCGGCAGTTTTTCTTAAATTCTTCAACCTTGCCCTGCTGCAAAGAGCTGACAAAATCCTGCACAAAACTTTCTGCAGTCATGTACATCACCCGTGCATTCGGTTTGGCTTGCAACAAAGCATTGCCCACCGCTTGCATCAAGTGAGTTTTACCCAAACCTGTTGGGCCATACAAAAATAATGGGTTGTGCTGTGAAGCCCCCAATTGGGTCAATACCTTGCGACAGGTTTCCGCAGCCATTTGGTTAGAACGACCTTCCACAAATAAGGAAAAGGTAAATAACGGATTGAGTTGGCGTTTACGGCTTTTTGCAGAACTTTCTTCTTTTTCACGTTTAGGCTTGGCCACAGGCGCAGGGCTAGATTCCAGCGCAGCAGTAGTGGTAGCAGGTTGTTCACTGGCCGATAAAATTGCACCTGGACGCGAATCGACTAAAATTTCGACCTTACGCACGCGTCCCTCAGACAACTGCTCTGCCAAAATAGTAATCAATTCCAGATGATGTTCTTGAATGTAACGCGTCCAATAAGGATTAGGCGCATAAAGTTTTAATGTATCTTCAACTTCTTCTGCCACCAATGGGCGAATCCACATTGTAAAGACATTTCCAGAGAGCTCTTGTCGCAAGCGATTTAAGCAGTCCGTCCAAAGCATGTGAACCCCCTATCTAATCCATTTTTAAATTTAAAACTTCTCTCGACCGCCTGAGCGGGTCGCCATTCTAACCAAGTTATCCACATCTGTCATGACAAAATCAGCAAAATTGCTCAAAAAAGGAATCATTAAACCTGAATTTAAATTTGAAACGTGGTGTGGATAAGTTTATCCGCAAGGTGTGGATAAAATATAGCACAAAGTTATCCACATAGTATTAAAATTATAGAAACACAGATATCCACAATTCAAAATTTTGTTTTATAAAAGAAAAAGTGGGTTTTCAACAGAAAAATGCGTCCCTAATAGTAATAAATTTAAATTTATAAATTTGAATTTATTTATAAGAAACGTTGCAACTGTGGATAATTCAATCTGAGTTTAAATTTAAATTCAAAACCGAAAATTTTAAAATTAAACAGAATAAGCTTGTGGATAATTATGTGAATAATACTGTTAATAACTCATTAGTCAAGCATAAACAATTACTTATCTTGTGTATACTTTAATTTGTATGATCAACCAGTCAATTGAGCGAAAACTTGTTAAAAAGAAAAATTTAGGCTTATTTTGCAAGAAACCGTGTTTTTCATTGACAGCTCAAGCAATGAGCACTAAAATCGCGGACCTTTATAGAAAGATCATTTTTGGAGTTTCGATATGAAACGTACATTTCAACCATCTGAATTAAAGCGTAAGCGCGTTCATGGTTTCCGTGCTCGTATGGCTACTAAAGCTGGTCGTCAAGTATTGGCTCGCCGTCGTGCAAAAGGTCGTCACAGCTTAACTGTTTAATACAGTCACGCTGAACCGACTCTTGGGTGTTATGACAACACTTTATGGCTTCAGCACAGAGTTGAGATTACGCTGTGCTGCCGATTATAAAGGTGTGTTTGATGGTGCGCTTTTTAAAGTGCATCAACCCCATTTCTTATTTCTTGCAAAACATTCCGAACTGCCGAATAGCCGTTTGGGTCTTGTCGTTGCAAAAAAGAAAGTGCGTCGTGCACACGAACGAAATCGAGTAAAACGACTTGCTCGCGAAAGTTTTCGCTTACACCAACAGCAATTAAATGACTTAGATATTGTGGTAATGCCCAAAGTTGGGGTAGATACGGTATCTAATGCGGAATTGCATCAGCAATTACAATTTGCTTGGCAGAAGTTACAACGTCTCGCCAAAAAGCATTCAAAAATAGCTCCCTCCCCACAAAAGTAGAGATGGCCAATGGTACTTTTACTGCATTGGTTGATACGTTTCTATCAGATCGCGATTAGTCCTTTATTGGGACCACGCTGTCGCTATATTCCAACATGTTCTCAATATTCTTTGGAAGCAGTCCATACGCATGGTGCTGTACGTGGTGTGTGGCTGGCTACAAAACGTATTTGTCGTTGTCATCCGTGGGGTGGTTCGGGCTATGATCCGGTGCCGCCAAAAGTCATTCGTTTTATTTCATTTCAGCAAATAGATTCTCAAACGCATCACATTACTGTACCCTTTCGTGATCGTTTATTGAACCAAAATCACTCTAACCACTTGGGGTAATAGATATGCAACAATGGGCCAGGTTTGCAATTCTCGGGGCCATGTTTGTCGTCGCATATTTGCTCATTTTGGCGTGGCAAAAAGATTATGGAAATGCTGAAACAGCACCGCAGCAAAAAACTGCCGTTGTTTCACATGAAGTGTCTGCAGATTTGCCGAATGCCCAAACGGCTACAGCAGCTTCTGATGTACCGCAAGCAAATATTCCTGCACAGCAAACAACCGATGCCACAGCACCTGTAAGTCAGCAGCTTATTTCAGTACAAACTGACCTTTATCATCTTTGGATCAATCCGAAAGGTGGTGATATTGTTCGTGTTGAATTACTCAATCATGACAAAAATAAAGACAGTGACGATCCTTTCGTCATGCTGGAAAGCGATGCTAAGCGCACCTATGTCGCGCAATCTGGGTTAATCGGGCTGAATGGTCCAGACAGTAGCCGTAATGGCCGCCCAAGCTATGAAATTGAAAAATCGACTTATAGCTTAGCCGATGCCAAAGAAAGCAAAAATAAAGCGGGTGAAACAGTTAAAACTTTAACTGTCCCAATGGTATATAAAACTGCCGATGGTGTAGAAATCATTAAAACCTTTAGTTTTACTGAAGGTGAATATCCTGTGCTGGTGAATCACAAAGTGATTAACCGCAGCAGCCAAAACTGGCAAGGTCAGATGTTTGGTCAGTTGAAACGTGATAATTCAGATGATCCAGGCAAGTCAGATCAAGGTATTTTTACCTTGGGTACTTTCCTTGGCGGCGCATGGGGAACACCTGAAGAACACTACAACAAGTTGAAATTTGACAATTTTAATGACGAAAAATTGAATGTCGATGCAACAGGTGGTTGGGTGGCCGTGGTTCAGCACTATTTCGTGAGTGCATGGGTTCCGGGGCAGTTAAAATTGACGCAGGCCGATGGTCAACCGTAT
Source organism: Acinetobacter sp. YH01003 (assembly GCF_013420525.1). Classification (NCBI taxonomy): domain Bacteria; kingdom Pseudomonadati; phylum Pseudomonadota; class Gammaproteobacteria; order Moraxellales; family Moraxellaceae; genus Acinetobacter; species Acinetobacter sp. YH01003. The sequence continues at coordinate 13,673 of NZ_VOXY01000018.1, forward strand.
GCAGCGAAGTTGGAATCACGTAAATCTAGCGATGAAATGAACATCATTGGTTTTACCTCGCCAACCATTAATGTCCCTGCAGGTACGGTGGCAGAAGTTGATGCGACCTTCTACTCTGGTCCAAAAATTCAGTCTGAATTGAAAGATTTGGCGACAGGTTTGAACCAAACTGTGGATTATGGCTGGTTATGGCCAATTGCAAAATTATTGTTTATTGGTTTGCAATTCTTCCATGGTTTAGTGGGCAACTGGGGTTGGTCAATCATCTTATTAACCGTTCTTGTCAAACTGATTCTTTGGCCGTTATCGTCTAAGAGCTATCGTTCTATGGCGAAAATGCGTGTGATTGCACCAGAAATGCAGCGCATGAAAGAAGAATTTGGCGAAGACCGTATGCGTTTCTCGCAAGAAATGATGGCACTTTATAAACGTGAACAAGTGAATCCACTGTCAGGTTGTTTGCCATTGTTACTACAAATGCCAATTTTCCTTGCCTTGTACTGGGTATTGATGGAATCGGTAGAGTTACGCCATGCACCGTGGTTAGGTTGGATTCAAGACTTATCGGCAATGGACCCTTGGTTTATCTTGCCATTGTTGATGGGTGTGACCATGTATGTTCAACAAATGTTGAACCCACAGCCAACAGATCCAATGCAGGCAAAAATCTTCCGCATTATGCCTGTGGTATTTACCGTATTCTTATTGTTCTTCCCTGCAGGTCTAGTTCTGTACTGGATTGTCAACAACTTGATTACGATTTTGCAGCAAAGCTTGATCAACAAAAGTGTTGAAAAAGACCGCGCTAAACGAGAAGAGGCAACTCCAGTCAATTAAGTATGGCTGAGCTGCTGAATAAATCCGCTTAAGATGGTAATCTTAGGCGGATTTTTCTTTGCATATATTTTGAAAGTTTTAGGTGAATTTTATGTATAACCGCAGCACCATTGCCGCAATCGCGACTCCACCTGGCCGTGGTGGTGTGGGGGTGATTCGCCTGTCGGGACCAAAAGCCTATGCGATTGCCGCAGCATTGACCCAAAAAGACTTACCCAAAGCGCGTTATGCAGGTTTTCGCCAGTTTTACGATGCAGCCAATGAAGTCATGGATGAAGGTTTGGTGATTTGTTTCCCCAATCCTCATTCATTTACTGGCGAAGATGTGGTGGAACTACAAGGGCATGGTGGCCCAGTGATTCAAAATGCTTTATTGGCACGTTTACTGGAACTCGGTGCAACGGCTGCCAAAGCGGGTGAATTTTCGATGCGCGCCTTTGAAAATGGCAAGCTGGATTTGGTACAGGCCGAAGCCATTGCCGATTTAATTGATGCCACTTCACAAGCCGCTGCGCGTTCTGCTCTACGTTCCCTGCAAGGGGCTTTTTCCACCAAAGTGAATACCGTGCTGGAACAGTTAATTCACTTACGTCTGCATGTTGAAGCTGCTATTGATTTTCCTGAAGAAGAAATTGACTTTTTGGCCGATGGGAAAATCCTTAATTTGCTGGATGAAGTGGCTGCTTCGGTGACTGCTGTGCAACAATCTGCGCGTCAGGGACAATTGTTGCGTGAAGGTCTGCAGGTGGTGATTGCGGGCAAACCGAATGCAGGTAAATCTTCCTTACTCAATGCCTTGGCGGGTATTGAACGTGCGATTGTGACCGATATTGCAGGGACTACTCGTGACGTATTGCATGAAAAAATTACCCTGAATGGCTTACCAATTACCCTGACTGATACTGCAGGCTTGCGTGAAACAGGGGATATTGTGGAACAGGAAGGGATTCGCCGTGCGATTAAAGAAATTGAACAGGCAGATTTATTGTTATTGGTCTATGACTTGAGCCAAAACGAAGATCCGTTGCAATTGGCACAGCATTATTTTGCGGAACATATTGAACCGAAGCGTTTGATGTTGATTGGCAATAAATGTGATTTAACTGGTGTACAAGCTGCAATTTCAGATTTTAAAGGGTTTAGACATATTACTGTGTCGGCCAAACAAGAAACAGGTGTTCAATCGCTCATAGAGGCGATTACAGCGCATGCAGGCTTTCAGCCTGAAGAAGATACCTTTATTGCACGTACCCGTCATTTAGACGCAATGAAGCGCACGCAGCAGTATTTGGCTGAAGCACGTGAGCAGTTGGTGGTCTATCATGCGGGGGAATTAGTAGCCGAGTCGTTACGTCTTGCACAGAATGCTTTGGGTGAGATCACTGGTGATTTTTCTGCAGATGATTTGTTGGGCAAGATTTTTGGATCGTTTTGTATTGGGAAATGATTTTTAGCGATTACTTTCTGATTTGATATGAAAATAGCATTAAGTTTTAGTGGCTTAGTGCTTTTTTATTATCCTATTTTAGGTTGGTCAGCTGATAAAAATCAGCCTATTTGATAATGTTTAGTGTCTCTTTTGTTACAAACCCGATTTAATCCATGTCATGTTTAAACATTTCAATTTACCTTTATGAAAACCCATCAATAATCACGCAAGTTTTTTTAAACCGCAGCATTTAAAGCTATGATGAGAAAATAATCAAAGATTGGCGCTCAATTCAATCCTAAATGCACGAGATGAAATCTCTGATGGAGGTTTTTTGGATGTTTGAACTGGCTTTTTTACGTGAAATACTCATTTCTTCGGTTCATTTTCTGCAATTGTCACTCGAAGCCATTTCTGTGATTTGTGTGGTGATTGGTCTAGTTAAAACTTTATGGGTGCTGGTTCGGTTAAAATCGGGGCGTACTGCACGTTATTGTTTTGGGGATTGGCTTGCGACGGCGCTTGAATTTCAGTTGGCTGCAGATATTTTAGCCACCACGGTAGATCCAGATTTAGATAGCCTAATTAAATTGGCGATCATTGCAGTGATTCGAACCTTTTTGAATTACTTCCTGACCAAAGAGTTAGAACATCAAGCCCTTAATGAAAAATAATGGCTATTGAGTTTGAGATCAAAACAGAAGACATAGTCCCATTCATCTACAAGGTTTGAATAAACTCAGCTGATTCAAACCTTGTCCTGATTTTAACGTTTAGTTTAGGTAAAAACTCATCCTAAAACAGGTTTGTTCTGCAACTGGCGATACCAAATAATGATGTAGCCACACAGTAAGCAGATGGCTGCACAAAAGCTAAGTACGGCGGTGGTTAAACCGAAATGATCGGCCAAATAACCGACTGCAATAATTGGCAGAATTGTGCCTAAATAGCCCACAAATAAATAGGTCGACATCACTGCAGCGCGATTCTGTAGATTGGTCATGGCATGAATTAAGCCAAAAGCGCCAATCAATGCCAATCCATGTCCTATGCCAAGCAGCACATCACTCACAAAAAATAGAAAACTCCAGTGTAAATACATGCATAAACCGAGTACCAATAAACTCAATAACAGCAAATACAGCCCATAATTTAGACATTTTTGTGCAGGAATGGCTTTGGAAAAATACTGCACCAGCGCTGAAATCAGCAAAATACAGGTGATAGCCAAACCACTGACCAAAGGCCCGTGCCACGGAATAATCACTTGCACAAAAGAGGGAGAGAGCGAAGCAAATAAACTAAAGGCAGCAAAGGCACAGAATGCAGTTAAACCTGTAATATAAAATTCTGCATGAAAGCGTGGTTCTGGGCGTTCTAATTTTGGGGCAATCGAGAAGGCTTGTGGTGTAAATTCAGGTGGCGCTAAACGTAACAATCCAATAAAACACAGGACAGCACCCAAAATGACTGGAATATATGGGCTAAACAAAGGTGCTGCTGAAAATTGTGCCACACCGCCACCAAGCAAAGGGCCTAAGCCAAACCCGACTGCGGTAATGACTGAACTGAGCTGTGGCGCATGTGCTTTATGTGATTCGGGGATACTCCACATTAAGCCAATTAACGCCGATGTGGTCATAAGACCTGAAGCAATCCCAATCACAAAACGCCCCAGAGCAAGCCAAAGTGCATTGGTGGCAAACATCGACAGAATCAGTCCGAGGGTGATGATGACTAAACCCAATTCTAGGGTTTTTAAGAAGCCAATACTGTTGCTGGTACGTCCTAAAAAGAGCAAGGTAGCCAAACAACCGAGCATATACGCCACAAAAATAAAGGTGATATGGCTAGGTAAAAGCTGCCACAGTTCCTGATAAATTGGATACAGTGGGCTTGCAAGTGCCGTGCCCATGGTGCCAATAATCAGGGCGAGGCTGATCATCACAAAAGGATGCCAAGATTGAGATTGAGTCATAAAAAACTCGATTGATGGCTAAACTGTTGAGTTTAGTCTCATATAGTGAGAAATATCACTCAGTGTAAAGACAAGCCTTGAATCTGGTCAAGCCTATTTGTGTTTAAGCATAGCGTTTCAGCAATTTCATAAACTCTTCCAGTTCATGTTCATCAATCGCGCATTGATCACCAATCACATGATGGCGTAAATGCGATTCGATTAACTCATTCATCAAACCATTGACCGCACCTTTAATGGCTGCGACTTGTTGTAAAACTTCAATACAGCCATGATCAGGATTGTGAAGTGCTTGTTCTACTGCCCCAATTTGTCCTTGTAGGCGTTTGACGCGATTTAAAATTTTCTTATCTGTATGTAAATGACCCAACACATCACCTCAATTTTTATATACTCTATGGGAGTATATTTAACAATGATTTCCCATTATGCGTCAGCAACACTCTCATCGTATCCATCCACATCAATTCGATCAAGGCAATCCGCTGGCGCAGAAAAAAATATTATATGCGGCTTTGCTGACGGCTGTCATGATGTTCTTGGAAATCTTGGGTGGTTGGATTTTTCATTCCATGGCTTTGCTAGCGGATGGCTGGCACATGAGCTCACACATGCTGGCGCTAGGCTTGGCTTATTTTGCCTATCGGGCAGCACGTCATTATGCAGCAGATACACGGTTTAGTTTTGGTACATGGAAAATTGAAATTTTAGCTGGCTATAGCAGCGCCATTTTATTGTTGGTGGTGGCTGCATTTATGGCAATTCACTCTATCGAGCGTTTATTTTTTCCTGTCGATATTCAGTATAACCAAGCCATCCCAATTGCAATTTTAGGGTTATTGGTCAATTTGATTTGTGCATGGTTATTACATGAAGATGATCACCATCACCATCACCATCACCATCACCATCACCATCACCATCACCATCACCATCACCATCATGAGCATACGCATGACAGCCATGACCTGAATCAAAAAGCCGCCTTTATGCATGTGGTGGCAGATGCGGTGACTTCAATTTTTGCGATTATTGCTTTAATTGCGGGTAAATATTGGGGCTGGGATTTTCTAGATGCACTGTTAGGTATTGTTGGTTCAATTTTAGTGGCGCGTTGGGCGATAGGTTTGATGCAGGAAACAGGGAAAACATTGCTGGATGCAGAAATGGATCATCCTGTGGTGGATGAAATTCGTGAAGTGATTGCAGAGTTACCAGTCAGTGTGATGATTACAGACTTGCATGTTTGGAAAGTCGGACAGGGTAAATTTTCCTGTATTTTGGCATTGGAAACCGCACACGATTTAGACGCAGATCAAGTCCGCACCGCCCTCGCCATTCATGAAGAAATTGTGCATATTTCAGTAGAAATTAATCCGCCATCAGGCTTGAATGTTCCACGTGAAACCTAAAGCGTTGCATAGCAAAAACGAGTTGTAGCAATTGCGTAATTCTGGCTTAAAAATACTGAATTCTGTGCAGCTTTCAGCTTAGAATCAGGCTAAATTTACTTTATTTAGATGAAACACATGATTAAACAATTGAGTTTAGCTGCCTTAATGGGATTATGCAGCGCCGTGAGCATGGCCGATGTTGCAACGGTTAGTAAAAATGTCAAACAACAGCATCCGCAACTGAAATTAGACAATATTCAAGCCACAGAAATGAAAGGTATTTACAGTGCCTCTATGGATGGTCAAGTGGTGTATTTGAATGAAGATGCACAACATATTTTGGCGGGTTCAATGATTCGTTTAAAGGATCAGCATAACTTAACCAAAGATTTATTGATCCAACAAAACAGTGTCGATTGGAAAAAGTTACCGTTACAAGATGCAATCAAAAGTGTGCGAGGTACGGGAAAACGTCAGATTGCGATCTTTTCTGACCCAAATTGCCCATATTGTAAACAGCTTGAGGCTGAACTGAAAAAGCTGGACAATATTACAATCTATACCTTTATTTTGCCGTTAAAAGCGCAATCTGTTGCGCCATCTAAACAGGTGTATTGTGAGAAAAACCCTGCTCTTGCTTGGGAAAACCTGATCACAAAAGCACAATTGCCTACAAGTCAAAGCAGTTGTGCCAACCCTGTGGAGCGCAACATTGTTTTAGCGCATCGTTTAGGTGTAAACGGTACGCCTGCGATTATTTTCTCGAATGGCTTTAAAGTTATGGGAGCATATCCTGCGGCACAAATTGAACAGATTTTTAAAGAATTTGGTCTTTAAGAACGGCTAATTTTTTATCTGATATTGGCAACTAAAATTGTGTAGTGTGTATCGGAGCAAACCTGAAATTTGTGATTGCGAAGTAGATATAAAAAAACCGCCTCAATTTTTAGGCGGTTTTTTTATTGAGAGAGAAGATGTTTGACTGAAAAATTACAGTCGTTAATACAGGATTTAAGCACGCGATTTTTTCATGAACGTATTATAAATAAATAGAATAATCAGCGCACCAATGATGGAGGCAATAAAGCCTGCGGCAGAACCATCACCGTACAATCCCATCATACGCCCTGCATAGGTTGCCAATAAAGACCCTGCAATCCCAAGTAAGGTGGTGACAATAAACCCTGCTTTATCATCTCCAGGATGAATCGCGCGGGCGATTAGACCTGCAATAAAACCCACCACAATTGCGACAATTAATGACCACATGAGCAGCTCCTTGTTATCTTTGTTTATGTTTTACATCATGTTTCAGACTTATCTTTGCCGAAAAATCCCAAGGAAAATAGTCGAATAATGCTACAGCATGTAGTGTTTTTGTCCTGTTAGATAGATGAAATGCAAATTTCAGCCATAAAAAAAAGTGATCTGAAACGATCACTTTTTTAAAGCGAGGCGTATTTGTTTTATAAGCCAATTTCGCCAATAAACGGAATATGACGATATTTTTGGTCATAATCCAAGCCATAACCGACAATAAACTTATCTTCAATTTCAAAGCCCATAAATTTAACTTCAAGCTCAATTTCACGGCGTGATGGCTTGCTAATTAAGGTACACAGCTCAATTGAATTTGGCTCACGGGTTTGCAAAATTTCCATCACTTTATTTAGGGTGTTGCCCGAGTCGATAATATCTTCAACCACCAAGACATCTTTACCGCGAATTTCACCATCCAAATCTTTTAAAATTTTCACATCACGCGATGACACAGTACCTCCGCCGTAGCTGGATACAGTCATAAAATCCAGTTCATGCGGCTTTTGAATGGTGCGGCATAAATCTGCCATGAACAATACAGAACCACGTAATAAGCCAATTAAAACCAACTCTTTGTCGCTATTGGCATAGTGAGCATTAATTTTTTGACCAAGTTCCTGAACTTTTGTTTGGATTTCTTCTGCAGAAATCAAAACCTGCATTTCAACTGTCATGGGTAGATACCTAAAAAGCAAAAATAAAAAAGGTGTTGACCTGCAACACCCCAAAATATGCGCTAATTTTAATATATCTTGCGCGATGTTGCACGTGCTTGCATGGTTAAAATAGCATCATTTTTGTGCTGAGTGAGAATCTGAGCGTAACAACAAAGCACAACCGAGTATCAGCATTGCCCATCCGATGGGTTTTATATACGAGGATTGCGCAGGTTTAGCCACCTGCTGCTGAGTTTTGATTGGGTTGGTAGTAGGCACGTTGTCCATAAATATAGGTCGCATGAATATTACGGTCATCTGCTAAAGTAATGAGGGCAAATAATGCATCTTCAAGATGTTTGGAACGTTGTTGTCGTAAGCGTTGTAAAGCGGTGGCATTTAAATCCAGCACCACAAAATCGGCTTCTTTGCCTACCTTAAAATTCCCCAGCTTATCGTCTAAGTCCAAAGCTTTGGCAGCACCTAATGTGGCGTGATACAACGCTTCAAAAGCAGAGAGTTTTGCCCCTTGCAGTTGTTGTACTTTATAGGCTTCATTGAGGATATGCAGTACATTAAACGTGGTGCCTGCGCCAATATCTGTACCTAAACCGACCTTCACCTGTCGCTCCCAAGTTTTATGCAGCGGAAATAAACCGCTGCCCAAAAATAAATTGGAGCTTGGACAAAAGGCAATTGCAGAATTGGTATGATGCAGACATTGCCATTCATGTTCTTCTAAATGCACACAATGCGCAAAAACCGAACGTGAACCTGTTAAACCATAGTGATGATAAACATCTAAATATCCATTTTGCTCTGGAAATAATTGTTTCACCCACGCAATTTCATTGTGATTTTCACTTAAATGGGTATGTACATAAACATCGGGATATTCGGCTTTGAGTTGCCCTGCCCGCGCCAGTTGCTCAGGGCTAGAAGTCGGTGCAAAACGTGGCGTAATCGCGTAGAGATTACGTCCTTTTCCATGCCATTTTTCAATCAACGCTTTAGAGTCTGTATAGCCTGAGTCTGCACTGTCACACAATGCTTCAGGTGCATGCCGATCCATCAGCACTTTACCTGCAATTAAACGCATTTGATGTTGTGCTGCCGCTTCAAACAACGCATCTACCGATTCAGGATGTACCGTACAAAACACCAAAGCTGTGGTGGTGCCATTTTTCAGTAATTCCTGCACAAAAAATTGTGCAATCTGATCTGCATAGGCTTTATCTGCAAATTGCAGTTCAGTCGGAAAAGTATAAGTATTCAGCCATTCCAGTAATTGTTCACCATACGCGCCAATCATTTCAGTCTGTGGAAAATGAATATGGGTGTCGATGAAGCCAGGCACAATGAGATGGTCAGGATAATGATGGAACTCTGTGTTGGCGTTTAGCTTTGCCTGCCCTTCTTGCCATGAACCAAACCACTGAATTTTGCCTTGTTCGCAAATTAACAAGCCATCGTCTACATAACGGACTTGTTCTGAAATTTGATCGGCTTGGCTGGTACAGTTTTTGAAATCAAGAAAGCGACCACGAATTGCGGTGCGTTGTACAGGAGATGGCATAAAACAACCTACATTTTTCATTTTTCAAGAGATTGTACCTTAAATGTAGCTTGCAGCAGTACGATAAAATTTATCGTACGGTAAATTAAAACTTGGTGAAATGAATACAAAAAGCCTTCTCGAAAGAAGGCTTGCAACGATGGTGGGGATTATTAAATTTTATAATGTGGTTTCATGGTGTTTTCGACTATGTCGAATTGATAACCACGCAGTGATTGTCAGCACAAGTACAATAAAGCCGAGTGAAATCCAGATAGGCATGTGGAATACATCTAACATCAGCATTTTAAAGCCAATAAATAGTAAAATTAAACCCAGTCCATACGGTAAATAATGCATTTTAGTGGCTGCGCCTGAGAGCAAGAAAAACATGGCACGTAAGCCCAAAATAGCCATAAGATTTGCAGTGAGTACAATAAACGGATCGGTAGTCACGGCAAAAATTGCAGGGATAGAATCCACGGCAAAAATAACGTCAGATGCTTCGACCAAAATTAAAACTAAAAATAATGGCGTTGCCCAAAGTACACCATTTTGGCGCACAAAAAACTGATCTTTTTCCAGTGTTGGGGTAATACGCATGTGTTTGCGTAGCCATTTCAACAACGCCATATCTTCAATATTGCTGGCTTCTTGCTCTGGACCTTTTAAGAATTTAAAGCCTGTGTAGACCAAAAATGCGCCAAAAATATACAAAATCCAGGAGAATTCTTGTACAAACCAAGCTCCAATAAAAATAAAAATGGTTCTGAGAATAATTGCGCCCAGTACGCCGTAGAGTAAAATTTTACGCTGTAAGCCCGGTGGGATGGCGAATGCGGCGAAGATCATCAACCAAACGAATACATTATCAATCGCCAGTGATTTTTCCAGCAAATAACCCGCAAAGTATTCCATGACTTTGGTGTTGGCGACTTCTAGCCCAACGCTGTGTTTAAGATACAGCCATAAACCGCCACCAAATAAAGCTGCCACACTGACCCAGGCGATACTCCAATACGCAGCGGTTTTGACTTTGACCGATTCGCCTGCTTTTTGTTTAAAGCCTAAGAAGTCAATGGCGAGCATGACTGCAACAATTGCAAAAAAGACCAGATATAGCCATAAATTGCCGATGGATTCCATACAATCTCCACATCCAACAACTGGCCACAAAAAAACCTTGACCTGTCGTCAGATGATTTCAAACATCTGTAACAACATGATCAAGGTCTTGCCTACATAGAGCGGACTTGTATCAACAAGTATGTGCACTATGCTCAGCGTCCGACTTTTTGCAAAGTGTAATGACGAAACGCTGACACGTTAAAGTTATATTTTAACGCTTGGAGGAGGCTACTCCCCTTGTTCAACATAATTTGGGATTAGGACGCTGCCTAAATCTGCGTAAAGAATTACATAATTTTAAGTGTTGTGCAATTTATTCTGTATGGTAAATCACTTTAATTTGTACAAATTCAGCACAATATTTCGTAAAGAGTGTGGCAAATTGAAAAAATAGATTTAGTTTGATAGGTGGACTTATGCAAATTCAACATCAAGAAACCCAACGCGGTGGCGAGTTTTTTATTGAACGAGATGGTCGGCATATCGCTGAAATTACTTATCAATATCAAGATGATCACACTATTTTAGCAGATCACACTTGGGTCGATCTGACATTACGAGGTCAAGGGGTTGCCCGTCAGCTATTAGATATTTTGGTCGCCTTTGCACGTGAAAAGCAGCTAAAAATTGTACCCGTGTGCTCTTATATTGAGACGGCTTTTGAAACAGATACACAATATGCTGATGTCGTGGCTTAAAAGTCTTTCTACGTTGAAATAATCTAATGTGTTGGTATTAAAACAGCATGCAGACTTCGTCTGTCGTGCAGTCTAAAATTTTCTTGAAAATATTATAAAAGCCCAAAAAAGCCAATCCACAGCGCGTAGATTGGCTTTTTTGTAACATAGTTAAGCCAAGATTATTCGTAATTAATCATCACTTTCATGGCATTTTCATCTGAAGCATGTTTAAACACATCATAGGCTTTTTCAAATTCAGAGAATTTAAAATGGTGCGTTGCCAGTTTTTCTAAAGGTAATTTGCCTGAACAGCAGGTTTTTAACAGCATGCCTGTCGTATTGGTATTCACCAAACCCGTAGTGATGGTCAGGTTTTTAATCCAGAGTTTGTTTAACTCAAAATTTACCGACTTACCATGTACGCCCACATTGGCAATATGTCCGCCCTCTTTCACGACATTTTGGCAAATATCCCAAGTGGCTTCGACACCTACAGCTTCCATGGCACAGTCTACCCCGCGACCACCTGTAATCTCTAAAATACGTTGTACCGCATCTTCTTTGGCAGAGTTAATGGTATGGGTTGCACCCAACTCTTTTGCCATCGCCAAGCGGTTATCGTCCATATCGACTGCGATAATTTGTGCAGGAGAATAGAACTGTGCGGTAAGCAGACAACCCATGCCAATTGGACCTGTACCCACAATTGCAATGGTATCACCAGGTTTAACATTGCCGTATTGCACACCAATTTCATGTGAAGTTGGCAATACATCAGACAAGAAAACCGCAACTTCTTCATTTAAACCTTCAGGCAGCAAATATAAAGAAGTGTCTGCAAATGGAGTACGGACATATTCAGCATGAGTACCATCAATCATATATCCCATGATCCAACCGCCTTCATTTTGGCAGTGTGCATAGAGTTGTTTTTGACAGTTTTCACAAGTACCACAACGGCTGACACAAGAAATAATGACCTTGTCGCCTTTTTTGAAATTTTTGACTGCCGAACCGACTTCTTCAACAATCCCGATACCTTCGTGACCTAAAATACGGCCATCAAATAGCCCTGTCTTGGCAACTGCAGTGTCTTGAATTTCTGGGTTTTTACCTTTCCAAATACCTAAGTCAGTACCGCAAATTGTAGTTTTGGTGAGACGAATCACGGCATCTGTTGGTTGTAAAATTTCTGGACGTGGGCGTTCTTCAAAACGAATATCATTGGCGCCGTGGTAGACCATGGCTTTCATTGTTTTTGACATTGTGACCATCCTTCTTAGTAATAATGATGAAAGACATCCAGCAGCCAACCTGTAGCAACCGTCATGCTCGCAGGATGTAATCTTTTTAAAGTAACAGGTCAAGATGACAAGTTCATGAGCAGTATTGTTGCTTTTAATAATTATAATATATAAATTTATAATTAATATAAAAATCCCCTATTTTTTTCCAAAAACAGGGGATTTTTTTTGAAAGAGTTTTAAATCAGTTTAAGCGATTTTAAGCCGTGTGTTGCAACGCTTGAATGAGTTTTTGATGTAAACCACCAAATCCACCATTTGACATAATCACCACTGCATCGCCCTCACCTGCTTGGCTCACGATGTTTTGAATAATTTCATCCAAAGTATTGGCCACCACCGCATGATTGCGAGCAGCCGCAACCACAGGCTGTAAATCCCAGTCTAAACCTTCAGGTTGATACCAAATTACAGCATCCGCCAAACGTGCCGAATCCGCCAAGCCTTCTTTATGACTGCCCATGCGCATGGTGTTGGAACGTGGCTCAATAATCGCCCAAAGCTTACGTTCACCCAAACGCTTACGTGCGCCGTCCAGTGTGGTTTCAATTGCGGTTGGATGGTGGGCAAAGTCATCATAGACTTCAATGCCGCGTATGGTGCCTAATAACTCCATACGGCGTTTCACCCCACCAAAATTGGACAGTGCTGTACATGCGGTTTCGATTGCAACCCCAACATGCTCTGCTGCGGCGATGGTTGCCAAGGCATTGGCGACACTGTGTTGCCCTGTCATATTCCAGCGCACTTCACCTTGTAGCACACCATTTTTCAGAACTTTAAAATGTGAACCATCTGCTGCAAGTTGTTCTGCATACAGTTCCGCTTGTGGATCTGCATTGAGCGAAGTACGTAGCACAGGTGTCCAGCAACCCATTTCTAACACTTCATCAATATGGGTTTCTGTAATTGGGGCAATAATGCGTCCTTCACTTGGGATGGTACGCACCAAATGATGGAATTGTTTTTGAATTGCAGCTAAATCATCAAAAATATCGGCATGGTCAAATTCAAGGTTATTTAAAATGGCGGTTTTAGGATGGTAATGCACGAACTTGGAGCGTTTATCAAAAAATGCAGAGTCGTATTCATCGGCTTCGACACAGAAATATTTACCTGCACCCAAACGTGCACTTTCACTAAAGCCTAACGGAACGCCGCCAATTAAAAAGCCCGGTTCCAAGCCTGCCTGATCCAATACCCACGCCAACATGGTGGTGGTGGTGGTTTTGCCGTGCGTGCCTGCAACGCCCAGTACGTGTTTTCCTTGCAAGACATGATCGGCCAAAAATTGCGGGCCAGAAATATACGGTAAACCTGCATTCAGCATGTATTCAACCGCATCAATCCCACGTTTCATGGCATTGCCCACAATCACTAAATCTGGATGCGGTTGTAAATGGCTGCGGTCATAACCTTGCATTAAGGTAATGCCTGCATTTTCCAGTTGAGTCGACATCGGTGGATAGACGTTTTGGTCTGAACCTGTGACGGTATGTCCTAAATCGCGGGCCAAAAGTGCCAATGAGCCCATAAATGTGCCACAAATACCCAAAATATGCAGATGCATTCCGCCTTACTCCACTGCTTTTATAGACACATCACGTATTTTTGTGCTGTTGTCGTGATTAACTTGATTTGAAGCAACGATAGCAAGGGTTTTGGCGAAAAGATAGTGATTCTTGTATCTCCTTTCAGGGATTTTTCAGCGCTGAATCTGCGCCAAACGATGTAAAAAATTGCTGCTCTTGCATTTTTCATGGCAAATAGCTCGTAAAATAAAACTGAATTTTTAAGATAGTACGACACAATGTCTTCAGCATTTTTACTTTTGGTGGTTGCAAACTGTTTTATGACCTTGGCGTGGTATGGTCATCTCAAGTTTTTACCACATGATGCGCCGCTGTGGCAGGCTATTTTATTCAGTTGGGTGATCGCCCTGTTTGAATACAGTTTGATGATTCCTGCTACCCGTTTGCTGGCGCAGCATGGCTGGGCGGTAGGTCAAATGAAAATTACCCAAGAAGTTGTGACTTTATTGGTGTTTGTCCCGTTTATGATTTTTTTGTTTAAGCAACCTTTTAAACTGGATTATTTATGGGCAGCTTTATGTTTATGTGGCTGCGTATATTTTGTGTTTCGAGCATCTTAAAATGGTGCTTTTGCATGGCTTAAACAGCTCGCGTAGCTGCAATGGTGTGAGCCTGTGGTTAATTATTAGAAAATAACCAGATAAAAATAATCAAAAAAGTCGGTTGAGTCGCCGTGTTCAATTTTAACAAGTCGAAAAATCAGTCTATAATGTGGAGTTCTTATTCAAGCTTGGCTTTCTCGCCTGAATTTCTCTTTCCTTAGTTTCGTTTCTGGAATATTTGTAATGAACGCGGCCGCTGCACAAGACGCTCCTCTCGTTGGAATTATCATGGGTTCTCAATCGGATTGGGCAACTCTCGAACACACTGCCAATATGCTGAAGCAGCTTGGTGTCCCATTTGAAGCGGAAGTCGTTTCTGCACACCGTACCCCAGATCGCTTATTTGAATATGCTGAGCAAGCGCGTGATCGTGGCATTCAGGTGATTATTGCAGGCGCTGGTGGTGCCGCACACTTACCAGGTATGTGTGCAGCTAAAACTGATTTACCTGTTTTGGGTGTGCCAGTGAAATCTTCAATTTTAAATGGTGTCGATTCATTACTTTCAATTGTGCAAATGCCTGCAGGTATTGCCGTAGGTACATTGGCGATTGGTCCTGCGGGAGCAACCAATGCGGCAATTATGGCAGCCCAAATTTTAGGTTTAACCCGTCCAGAAATTGCACAAAATGTTGCCAATTTCCGTGCCGCGCAAACTGAGAAAGTTTCAAGCAACAATATTCCAGGTCAGGCTTAAGCGGGACAATTACTATGGATAAGACCATCGGTATTTTTGGTGGCGGTCAATTGGGTCGCATGATGGCACAAGCGGCTTTACCCTTAAATATTCAATGTACCTTTTTTGAAGCCAGTCCAGATTGCCCAGCGGCAACCTTGGGTCAGGTTTTTGCCAGCAAAAGCGAAAATAGCCTACAAGATTTTATACACAGTGCCGATGTATTCAGCCTTGAGTTTGAAAATACTCCGTTGGCTGATGTTGATGTATTGATTAAGCACAAAGACTTGCATCCACCACGTCAGGCTTTGGCAATTGCCCAAAACCGCTTGCTGGAAAAAGGCTTATTTGATGAATTGGCGATTCCTGTTGCGCCGTACCAAGCCGTCAACTCGCTGGAAAGTTTACAGGCTGCTGTAGCTGAACTCGGTCTGCCAATTGTGCTAAAAACCGCAACAGGCGGCTATGATGGCAAAGGTCAGTTTGTACTGCGCAGTGCAGATCAGATTGAACAAGCATGGGCAGAACTTGGCCCTGCAGGCAGCTTGATCGCAGAAAGTTTTGTTACTTTTTCACGTGAAGTATCTATTATTGCGGTGCGTGGTCAAAATGGTGAAGTAAAAACTTGGCCATTGGCAGAAAACCATCATCACAACGGTATTTTGTCGCATTCGATTGTCCCTGCACCAAACAGCGCTGACTTGCAGCCTGCGGCACAAGACTATATCATTCGCCTGCTCAATCACTTGAATTATGTAGGTGTGTTGACGTTAGAGCTATTTGTCACTGACAAGGGCTTGTATGCCAACGAGATGGCACCTCGTGTGCATAACTCAGGTCACTGGTCAATTGAAGGCGCGGTGTGTTCGCAGTTTGAGAACCATATTCGTGCTGTAGCAGGTTTACCGTTAGGCTCAACTGAAGTGGTACGTCCAACGGTGATGGTCAATATTATTGGTCAGCATCCCAAAACTGAAGATGTGTTGGCATTGAATGGCGCACATTTGCATTTGTACAATAAAACTGAGCGTGAAGGTCGTAAACTTGGGCATATTACTTTAATGCCGAATGATGCTGCTGAGTTGACAGATTTATGCCGCCAATTGGCAAAAATTTTGCCAAATCCATTGGCGCTCAGTGCTGATATGAGCTTGTAAATTTAAAAATGACGCCAAAGCGCTCATCACGATGAGCGCTTTTTTATGCTCTCACATTTTTTATTCTGCCCATTTTTAAGGTGTTCTACCGTTAATCTGTCTAGGATTGACGCTGTAATTTTAGGTTGATTAAGATAGATCAGGCTGAATAAGCAACCATCACCGTAGCAAAGCAATACTTAAAATAAAAATGCGCACAAGTCTGATGGGAAACAGATGATAATTATGAATTCAAAACTTTAAATTCAAATAGCGCGTTTTAAATTTAAAGCGATGCTTCAACTTTGAATTTAAATATCAGAAATGAATTTAAAGATAGATCTGCAGTTTTGAATTTAAATAAAGTAGCGGCTCTTTTGATCTTTAAATTTAAAAAGCTACTTTTAAATTCAAAGTAATACATCGTAAATATGTAGTGAATGTCGTGTTTTGTGGATAACTTGGGTTGGTTTAATTTGAATTTAAACTTTTAAATTTAAAAGTCTTATCATGTGTTGTGATTTTGAATTTAAAAATGTGAGATGCCGTACTTGTGGATAAGTGTTTTAAATTTAAAACGAGAAAATGAATTTAAAACTGTGTAAATGAATTTAAAGTTACAGATTTTCATCTGATCTCTGTGGCTGAAGGTGTTATGGTAAAGCCAAGATTTAAATTCAAAACACATCAAAGGGTATTATGCATCGTTTCGCTGTGATTTTTGCGACAGCTGCAATGGCAGCTACTCAGGTTCAGGCAGAACTGATTATCAATGGAAAATCTGTCACCGTAACACCAACGGTCAGTACATCTGCAAATTTTCAACCACAAAACCATTTTCAAAGTTGTTTGGCCAATTTACGCAGCCAAGCCATTGCCAAAGGGGTGAGTGGCAGCAGTTATGATCGCTATACTCAAAATCTCAGCCCAGATTATTCCGTCATTGAGCGTTTAAATTACCAACCTGAATTTTCTACGCCAATCTGGGATTATCTCTCAGGCTTGGTCGATGATGAGCGCGTGCAGGCAGGACAGCAGAAATTGGCACAGCACCGTGATGTGCTCAATCGTGTTGCAGCAGCCTATGGCGTACCTGCAGAAACCGTAGTGGCGGTTTGGGGTGTAGAAAGTAACTTTGGTGCGATTTCAGGATCCTATCCATTATTGCAAGCGCTAGGTACCTTGAGCTGTGAAGGACGCCGTCAAAGCTATTTCCGAGGTGAGTTTTTTACCACCATGCGTTTATTGCAACGTGGTGATGTCACTGAATCACAATTAAAAGGCTCATGGGCAGGGGCGTTTGGGCATACTCAGTTTATGCCATCGACCTATGATGAGTTGGCGGTCGATTTTGATGGTGATGGTCGCCGTGACTTAGTATCTAGTATTCCAGATGCTTTGGCTTCCACCGCTAACTTTTTAAAACGTCGCGGCTGGCAAACAGGGCAGCCGTGGGGCTTTGAAGTCAAAGTGCCTGCAGGCATGTCTTTGAGTGGTGAAGGGCGACGCAATAAAAAATCCCTCAGCAGTTGGGTTAATCGTGGGTTGACTCGTGCAGATGGTTCGGCATTAATTCAGGGCAATTTATCGGGCAGTAGTCAGGCAGGCTTGATGGCACCTGCAGGTGCGAATGGCCCTGTATTCTTAGTGTTTAGAAACTTCGATGCCATTTATAGCTATAACGCAGCAGAAAGTTATGCCTTAGCGATTGCGCATTTATCAGATCGTTTAATGGGGCAGTCTGCATTCCGCACCGCTTGGCCAACCGATGATGCAGGTACATCCCGCGCAGAACGCCGTGAAATTCAACGCTTTTTGTTAAGTCGTGGTTATGACATTGGTGAAGTGGATGGTTTAATTGGCGACAAAACCCGTCAAGCGATTCGTCAGGAACAGACTCGACTCGGCTTGGCTGCAACAGGTCGGGCAGGGCAGCAAATTTTAAGAGCGTTTCGTAATGAAGCGGCCAAACAAATGATGCAATAAGTTGTTGCGATTGCATAAAAAAGGTCTGCAAATGTGCAGACCTTTTTAATTTTTGTCTTAAAACAGGGGATTAAGGTTCAATTTTCACTGCTTCAAGCAAATCAAAAATCACAGTCGTGACATCTTGGCTTAATTCTTTGTTATTAAAAATTTCATAAGCTGAAATGGTGATGTCGGTATCACTTGGCAGCAAACGCTGTTCTTCTTCAATCAGGTGTTCAATTGGTAATAAGGTCTGTCTAACCTCAAGATGCAAAATATCTTTGTATTCAATATTTTCATCTTCAAGTTCAATCACTTGCTCATTAAAATACGGCAATAAAATCGAGTGGAGACAAGGTTGAAGCTCAACAATATCAAAAATTTCGATATCACGGCTTTGTTCAATCGTGCTGATGTGGTCATTTACTTCAATCAGGATATGGTAGTAACTCACATGAATCTCCACAGATCGTTCAGGGTTATACAGAGCCTTCACAATAACATGAAATGAGTAAATTTGCTGCCTTTGCACGTGTAATGGATATGCAACTATCGTACAGGGTGAGGGGAGTTTTGTGTTTTAGTCACTTCAGTTTGCCAGATTGCTCAATGCCGTGCATGGAGTAAATCGAGATCGGCAGGGCGCAGTTGGAAATTCTGCAACTGCTGATCTTTTAGCATTGGATACATTAAGGCATAAGGGTCGTTATGGTGTGCTAAACCTAAAGCATGGCCGAATTCATGCGCCAAAGTTAAGCGTAAATCATCTTTAGATTGAAATTCATAAATCCGAATGGCCTGACCATCAAAGCTGCCTTTATCAAATAAACGTGGCTGAAAACGTGCATTAAATTGCTGGATGGAAATATCAATGTCCTGATTGAGTTGATTGAGGGCATCGACTTGTTGGTTGAGTTGGTTAATTTGTTGATTAAATTGCGCCATTTCGTGTTCTAAACTCCACATGTTTTGCTGGATTTCTTGTTTTTTGGCTGCAAAAACTTCCTGTTGCGAAGGATGTAGCCCACCACTTTGGTTAATTTGCTGTACTTGACGATTGTATTGTTCAAGTTGTTGTTCAAATAGCATTTTTTTTGCATCAAGCTGTTGATTTTTATCTGCAATTTCTTGTTTTAGTGCTTGAATATTTTGGTTTTGATTGCTCCAGTGTTGTTGGCGTTGTTCAATGGCTGTAAGTTGCTGTTGTCGTTGGTTGGATTCATCTTGATGTTGATCATAAATCAAGTGAATGGCGAGCTTGGCATTTGGATCATATACAAAATAATCCTGTCCCGTCCCTTGTGTCCAGATCAGGGTGGCTTCCTGACTTAGTTGTAGTACATCGGCATGGCTTAAGCCAAAACGCGGATCGATTTCTCCAATACGATAACGTAAGCGAGTATCTAAAGGATGTTGCAAACTATCCAGTACTGTATTGTGTCGTGTATGAGGATGTTGAATATTTTGATAAATCAGCAAGATAGAAAACAGTATGATTGCACCCAATAGAAACAAACGCATTGCTAGCGGCATCCTTTTTTGGGTTTACTGTAGCCGAAAGTAGGGCAGAAACTCAATCTATTTGCAGTTAGAGCATCATTTTATCTATTGTACTCGGTTGAGCGTCCAATTGTCTGTGCTCTTTCATTTAAATCTTGAAGTCAGTGTATGGATATCGAAAAGAAAAACCGCGCTGCAATTGCTTGCAGCGCGGTTTTTGATGTGCGTTAAAGCGACAAATTATTTTTTATCATCTTTGACTTCAGTGAATTCAGCATCCACAACGCCATCATCGGCTTTTTGTTGACCTGCGTCACCGCCAAATGCATTTGGGTCGAAACCTTGTGCACCGCCTTGACCTTGTGCAGCTTCATACGCACGTTGCGTAATTGGCATGATGATGTTTTGCAATGCTTCAGTTTTTGCTTTGATTGCATCTACATCATTTTCTTTGGTTGTCGCTTCAAGCTCAGTGACTGCAGTTTCAATCGCAGTTTTTTCATCGGCAGTCACTTGTTCACCAAGGTCTTTTACTGCTTTTTGAGCAGAAGAAACTAAAGCATCCGCTTCGTTACGTGCTTTTGCAAGTTCTTCAAACTTACGGTCTTCTTCAGCATTTGCTTCAGCATCTTTAATCATCGCTTCAATTTCAGCATCGCTCAAACCAGAGTTTGCTTTAATTTGAATCGATTGTTCTTTGCCTGTGCTCTTGTCTTTTGCAGACACTTTCAAGATACCGTCAGCGTTAATGTCGAACGAAACTTCAATTTGTGGCACACCGCGTGGCGCTGGTGGAATGTCACCTAATTGGAAGTTACCCAACAATTTGTTTTGTTGAGCCATTTTACGCTCACCTTGGTAAACTGAAATGTCTACTGCAGGCTGGTTGTCTGCCGCTGTTGAGAACACTTGAGATTTCTTCGCAGGAATCGTGGTGTTTTTCTCAATGATTGGCGTCAACACGCCACCCATAGTTTCAATACCAAGCGTTAACGGAGTTACGTCTAGAAGCAATACGTCAGTTTTGTCACCAGACAATACGGCACCCTGAATTGCTGCACCAATTGCAACAGCTTCGTCTGGGTTTACGTCTTTACGTGGCTCTTTGCCAAAGAATTCTTGTACTTTTTGTTGTACAAGTGGCATACGTGATTGACCACCCACCAAAATCACGTCAGAGATGTCAGAAGTTGAAAGTCCTGCATCTTGTAGCGCAACTTTACATGGCTCAATGGTACGAGCGACTAAATCAGCAACCAAACCTTCAAGTTTGGCGCGAGTCACGTTCATCACCAAGTGCTTCGGACCTGTTGCGTCTGCAGTGATATATGGCAAGTTGATTTCAGTCGCATTTGAAGATGAAAGCTCGATTTTTGCTTTCTCAGCCGCTTCTTTCAGACGTTGTAATGCCAATGGATCTTGTTTCAAGTTGAAGTTTTGCTCTTTTTTGAACTCTTCAACCAAGTATTCGATCAAGGCATTGTCAAAGTCTTCACCACCAAGGAAGGTATCACCGTTGGTTGATAACACTTCAATTTGTTGGTCGCCATCAAGGTCTGCAATTTCAATGATCGATACGTCAAAAGTACCACCACCCAAGTCATATACAGCAACTTTACGGTCGCCTTCTTTCTTGTCCATACCAAATGCAAGCGCAGCAGCAGTTGGTTCGTTGATGATACGTTTAACTTCTAAGCCTGCAATTTTACCCGCATCTTTGGTTGCTTGGCGCTGTGCATCGTTAAAGTACGCAGGTACAGTAATCACGGCTTCAGTAACTGTTTCGCCCAAATAATCTTCGGCAGTCTTTTTCATCTTTTTCAAAGTTTCTGCAGAAATTTGCTGTGGTGCAAGTTTCTTGTCATTCACTTCAACCCAAGCATCGCCATTGTCTGCTTTGATGATTTTGTAAGGCACAAGACCAATGTCTTTTTGTACCGCTTGGTCTTCATAACGACGACCAATCAAACGCTTAATTGCGAATAATGTGTTTTTCGGGTTAGTTACAGCCTGACGCTTTGCAGATTGACCTACAAGAATTTCGCCATCTTTATAAGCAATAATAGATGGAGTTGTACGTGCGCCTTCTGCGTTTTCAATTACTTTAACTTTGTCGCCTTCAAGTACCGCTACACATGAGTTAGTTGTACCTAAGTCAATACCAATGATTTTAGCCATTTGGATGTTTCCTCAAAAATTCTTTTGCAATGTTTTCACTTGTTATTCGATATGAGAGCCAATCAAAATTTTTCAAGTTGTTTAGATGAAAATTTTTTATCAACTCTCGATTTTATAAGGCTTAAGCGCCAACCATCACCATTGCAGGGCGGAGTAAGCGACCATGTAAGGTGTAGCCTTTTTGTAATACGTTGCCAATTTCATTGGCTTTTGCATTTGGATCAATCCCTACGGCTTGATGCAGGTCTGCATTGAAACCATTGGCTGTATCAATCACCACCACACCAAACTTTTCTAAAGTGGTCAGTAATGATTTCAAGGTCAGTTCCACACCTTCAGACAAGGCAGTTTTTTCATCACCATTGGCGGCAATAGCACGCTCAAGGTTGTCTACAGAATCCAATAATTCTTTAGCAAACTTTTCTAAAGCAAACTTTTTAGCTGTATCTGCTTCACGTTCTAAACGCTCTTTGGTTTTTTCCGCTTCGTAAACTGCATTGGCAGTACGTGCTTTTTCCAATTTTAGGTTTTCTTCAAGTTTGCTCAGTTGTTCTTGTAAAGACTCAACGGAAACTTCTGCTTGCTCAGTATCTTGCGCTGTTTGTTGTTCCGTCTGCTCTAGCTCAAGGTCTTGAGTTTGTTCGTTCTGCTCAGTTGCCATTGATTTACTCCGTTTAAATGGGTTTTTAAACATGTACAGTCCTTTGGCGTCAGTGCTAACTGCGTTATTGCTGAACTGCCATGGTTAGAGAAGTTCGTAATTAGCTAAGAAATCGGGGCAGGGCAGGCAAAATTCAAGCGTGCCAGTAGATTAATTTTCATTGCCATGAAATTTGGTCAAAAAAATACATTTTGAATCAAGATGTCGGCGGATGAATGAAGCAAATTAAACTTTGAAACTTATAATATTTTTTTGTTTAAAAAAGTATGGTAATAGGGAGCTGATTATTCAGCTAAACCAGTGCTTTTATTACGGAGATAGCTAAAAACACTGTTTTATCAACAGGATTCGACTGGGTGTTTGTTCACTATATTGTGCATGCGTATGATTAGAGTTTTTAAGTTTTGGTTGATTAATCGCTAAAACAGCTTAATCGAGAGTAATTATATATTTTACACAAAACCTAACACTGCTTATTCTTTGCGCATAGATGCTATATCGCTGTAGTTTCTTGTGTATTGCTAAATGTGTTTTCGGGGCTTATCTAACTTCTGAATAAGCCCTTTTTTTACCTCATTTGTTTTGCTTTGCTGCAAGACTCAATCACGATCACGTCGTTGTTCACGGTCTTTACGGTTTTCCTGCCAGCGCTTTTGTTGTGCATCACGTTGTTGTTGCCAGCGTTTACGTGCTTCCTCACGCTTTTTTTGTTCAGCTTCAATTTGCTGCTTACGCTTTTGCTCAAGCTGTTTACGCTGCTGTTCCGATAAGCGTTTACGCTGCTCTGCTAAACGTTGTCGCTCTTGTTCATAGCGTTGTTGCTGTAATTGCTGTTGTCGTTTTTGTTCCCATTCACGACGTTCTAGTTCACGTTTACGACGCTCTAACTCAACCCGATTTTTACCTTGTTGATATTCCCAACGCTGCCGATCATTGTCATAACGTCGATGATCATCATCATAGCGTGGCTCATATCGTCCATCGTAGTAACCTTCGTCAGGCACGACTACGCAACCTACGGCTAAAAAAGCAGTCGCACATGAAAGTAAGATTAATTTTTTAGTCATGCTCTGCCTCCTGAGCTGATGAGGTGAATTTGTCTGAAACATCAAACATAGACTGCAATAGTGTCAATGACAGCGTCATAAAAGCAGGGTAGCGTATAGGTAATTTGAATGTGTATAACGATTGAAGCACTTGTATAACAAAATGGTCACTGTGCTGTTGATCATGAAGAAATTATGAAGCGTTTAGGCAAATCATGCAGACATATAAAAAGGAACAGGCATGCAAATTTTGAATTCATCTCTCAAAAATAAATTGCACAAAGGACAAGGTGCTGCTGCACGTGCATTAAATAAGTTACCAAGTCGAGTACATCATACTTTGGCTCAAGCTTTGGGTTATCCGTATCATTATCCAGACCTTGATCCATTTATTAAATGCATGATGGCGGCACAATTAAAACAAGGGAAAATTGGTTTTATTGGTGCTGACCCTGTACAGTCTAGACAGGCATTTGATCGACAAATGCAATCTATTCTGAGCACTCCAACTGCGGTCAAACGAGTTGAAGAAATCCGTTTAAACTTAGCCAGTGGCAATATCGCAGCGCGTTATTATCATCCTGCACCACATAAAAAATTGCCTTTAATCGTGTTTTATCATGGTGGTGGTTTTGTGGTGGGTGGTTTAGACAGTCATGACGAATTTTGCCGCTTAATGGCGGTACATGCCCATGCACAAGTGTTGAGTGTGGAATATCCACTCGCGCCTGAAGCTAGTCCACAGCAGATTATTCAAGTCTGTGAAGATGCTTTGGCATGGGCATATCAACATCGTCGAGAAATGAAAATTTTAAAAAATCGCATAGCGGTGGCAGGCGATAGTGCGGGTGGTAATATTGCAGCGGTGGTTGCACAGCGTAGTGCTCATTCAGCCTATGCACCTGACGCACAATTTTTAATTTATCCAGCCTTAGATTTTAAGAGTCGCCATCCTTCATTCTTTGCTTATAAAGATGGTTTGGTGTTGACGGGACAAGATATTGATTTTGTCACCCAGCACTATGTCACACAGCATCAGGTCGCTTTGGATGATCCAATCATTTCGCCAACTTTTGGCAAATTGAAAAAACTAGCGCCTGCCTTTGTGGTCACAGCAGGGCATGACGTTTTGCATGATGAAGCTGAAATTTATGCACATAAATTACGTCAACATGCTGTCACGGTAAAATATGTAGAATATTTAGATCAAACACATGGTTTTATTAGCATGACCTTTGTGTCGCGTCGCGCCAAAAAAATCAGCATTGAAATGTGTAAAAACTTTAGAAAATTTTGGGATCGACCACGTAGCTAAACCTTGGGTTGTCTTTGTTAATCTGTTTCACGTGGAACGGTTAAACCAGAGTAGAGATTTCGGCTTCTGGAAAAGTCAGTTCGAACTCAGGCACGTAAAAACCATTGATGAAGCGTGCCTGATTAAAATCAGGAAACAAACTTGGATTCGATTGCCAAGACGCATGTTTGAGTGGGATTAATCTGCCGCGAAAAGAAGGATTAAATTGATAAGATTTCCCTTGCCATGTTTGCTGAATTTTTAAAAGCGCAGCAGGGATGTAATGACTATCAATAAAGCTACGTTGCGTATTGCATTTTTCAAGTTGAATGGCGAATTGCAAATCTGCGTGTTGTATTTTGCAACTCATCTGTCGATCTTGAATATCCCAATCAAAGCTTGCCAGTTCTTTCGGAATACCCCAAAGCTGTTGTCCGTGTTGCACAGAAGACTCAGTTGAAACAAAAATTTTAGGAATGGTAGATAAACGACGCTGCCTAAATAGAGGATGATCTAAAATCAGCAGCTCATCATAAGCGCCAATGGGGCTAGCGTTATAACGTACCCACATGACTTGAACAAGACGCCCTAAAAAAGAAGGTGCTAAGCCAAAAGGCTGTGCCAGATTTAAAAAATGCGGGCTGAGCCAATAATTTAAAATATAGGCTTCACCTTGAAGTTGCCAAGGTGCTGGACACAGTCGGATCTGATCTGAATTATTTTTATCAAATGGAGCGTAAAACTCTGTCCTTCAGGTCAGAGATATAAGCGACACGACATGAAGTGTCGTTTGATTTAACTAAGGACTATTTTTCTTGAGTTTTAATTGTTAATATAAGTACATGAAAACCCTTAAATTACGTATAAAAGACAAACATTGCAAGGTGTTAGACCAACTAGCATCAGAAGTGAACTTCGTCTGGAATTATGTCAATGATTTAGGGTTTAGGCA
>NZ_VOXY01000019.1:0-36743 GCF_013420525.1 Acinetobacter sp. YH01003
TTCAGTTAAAATCATTTTGAAGTTTTAATCTAAACTTCCAAATCTGGCTCATCAATTTTCTGACTTAAATTTCGCTCAAATAAACTTCGAGTAATTTAAACCAATCAATCAATGAAATATCTTCGATCAATCAATCAGTAAAAATCCACACAAGTTGTTCTTCATAATCTCTTAATGATCTTCTCAATGCTTCGTCAGCATCAAGCTAGGTCGGCTATATTACGCTTTATTTCTAAAGTGTCAACTGGTAATTTAAATTATTTTAAACTTTCTTTCTAAAACCCAACCCAGTCGATTTCAATCAAGTCATTGTTTTACCAGAAGTTTTAATCTTCATCACCGCCGATGGATGTGCATTATAGGTGAAATATTTCGCCTTGCAACCCCTCTTTTTAAGTTTTATGAGTTTTTTAGTCCGAACGGTTATTTATTCGGCAAAATATTTTAAATCTGTATCATTCTTGCTCAAAATTAGCAGTATGCTTATTTTCCAATATTAGCTACACTACTTTAATGTTCATTCGTGTTGTGTTGAAATGACTCAAAATTTAAAAATAATAACCTTGCTGTCATTTGTAGCAATGCAAACACCTATTTTGTATGCTGCACCTGCATCAAATCTTTATAACACTACATTCTCCATTTTAGCGTATGCAAAATGGCAAGCTAGCACGCCCAAACTTTGTGTTGTAAATCAAGATAATATTGCACAACAATTCAAAAAACATGCCCCATTACATAATAAATATGACATTCAACCCATTCAAAGCCATGAAATATCTAAAAGTAATTGTCAAATATTAATTTTTTCTACGCTTTCTGCTGCACAAGAACAACATACCTTAAATACTCAAGTTCGATTTCCAGCCCTATCTATTAGTTTAAACAATCTGGAATGTGAAACTGGCAGCGCTTTTTGTCTTTATAAAAAAAATGATAACTATGCTTTTAAAGTCAACATGGAAAGCTTGACTCAATCTCAAGTGCATATTGATCCGCGTGTATTACTGCTTGCAAAAACATCGGAGTCAAACTCATGAAGCAGTTATACACTCCAATTACCTTGCATCAATTATTCACACGCGCACAACTCACTATCTTTGCTCTGACTTTTACAATTTGTTCAATGATTTTTCTGGTCATTTCAACCTACACCATGAACACCTTCGCAAAAAATAGTTTGCAAAGTTTATCTGCAGCATTAAATGAACGCATTCAGCCTGCAGTGGTTTTTAATGATCAAATGACGCTCAACAAAATTCTCTCTGAACATACGCAGCGTTATTCTATTCGTTCAATTGAAGTACGCTCACCTAAACAGACACGTATTGCCTTTATTGAACAGCAAGGTCTAGAGCATTTTTCAATTCAGGCTTTATTGGACTATCTGTTTTTTAATCATCCTGTTCGGCTGAGTATTGACCATGATCAGCAAAACTATGGCGAACTGGTGGTGTATGGAAACTCTAGTGACTTGGTTAGTTTCTTTTATAAAATCGTTTTAGGTTTAATTTTCGGTTTTATTTTGCTTTTAATTGCTGTGTTTTGGTCAATTAATTCAATTTATCAATATCTCATGCAATCTTTAAGTTCTATTGTCAGCTCGGCACAGGAGATCAGTGCACAAAAAAATTATAAGCTGCACGTTTCAAGTTCAGATATTCAAGAACTTCATGAACTGAGTTATGCCTTTAATGGCTTACTCAATGAAATTGAACAATCCCATAAAAATTTATTGGTCGAAAATCATAAACTGCAATTTCAGTCACAATACGACAATTTAACGCAGCTACCAAATCGTAATTATTTTTATGAAACACTGTTTAAGCTATTTACCCAGCCTTCTGCTACGGCCGCAGTATTTTTTTTAGATATTAATAACTTTAACCAAATCAATAACCAATTTGGGCATTTGACTGGCGATAATATCTTGCGTGATTCATCGCATTGTCTAATTCAGATTTTGCCCTCACATGCGTTTGTTGCGCGTTTAGGTGGCGATGAATTTGCAATAATCTTAACTGGCTCACACTCCACTTCAGAATTAGAGGGTTATTGTCAAAAGATTCATGCGTGCTATGGCTCTACATTTAGGTATGAACAGCAACAAGTTTCCCTAAATGTCAGTATTGGCGTAGCATTGATTGAATATGCCAAAACTCCTGAAAATTTAATTGCCGATGTCGATCGCGCAATGCTCAAAGCCAAACGTGATCAATCAAAATGGTATATTTCACCTCAATCAAACAATAAACAGGTTCCTTATGCTTAAAAAAGTTCTGATCGGTACACTTATTTTTGTTATGGTTTCACTCAGTGCTTGCATGAGTTTAGGGAATGTCAGCTATAAGCAGGCACGCATGCTAAAACAAGAAGGTTTTATTTTAAGTGATGATGGCTGGACTTTAGCCCTGCCTGAACGCTTGTTATTTGGTTTTGATGAATACGCCATTCAAAACAACCAAAAAGAACGCCTGAACCAATTGGCACAACAGCTGCATAAATATGACTTGGATAAACTCAAGTTTATTGGTCACACAGATAACCTAGGCTTAGCCAGCTACAATCAAACCCTTTCTGAAAAACGCGCCCAAAATGTGGCTCAGGTTTTTTTAGATCAAGGTTTTGAAAGAAAAAATATTCAGGTGATTGGGCGCGGTGCAACACAACCAATGGTAAGCAATGACACACCAGCAAATCGTGCCACCAACCGACGCGTCAATGTGACGATTGTGCCTTAATAAAAAAGACACTAAAACTTTCTTATTTTTAGCCTCATTCTTGAGGCTTTTTTATGCCGACCAATAACTAATATGAAGCCAATTTTAAACCTAACAAGGCTTTCACAAATTTCAGGCATAAAAAAACCGCTTAACGCGGTATCTTTATTGACTTGACCATTTATACTTAGCATCTGTTCTATTTAGAAAATGGTCGGAGCAGTAGGATTCGAACCTACGACCCCCTGGTCCCAAACCAGGTGCACTACCAGGCTGTGCTATGCTCCGAAATTGGGGTGAATGACGGGATTCGAACCCGCGACAACTGGAATCACAATCCAGGGCTCTACCAACTGAGCTACATCCACCATCATGTTTGGTTCTTTTATACCAAGCTACCAAAAAATGGCGCGCCTGACAGGATTCGAACCTGTGACCATCCGCTTAGAAGGCGGATGCTCTATCCAACTGAGCTACAGGCGCATGACCGATGATACATAATATCATGCGATACGTTGCCTTGAAGAATTGGTCGGAGCAGTAGGATTCGAACCTACGACCCCCTGGTCCCAAACCAGGTGCACTACCAGGCTGTGCTATGCTCCGATTCATCTCAGCTTTTTGTGTATCGCACATCGTGCGGTACGGTGTGCATTCTAGGCGCGACGCCCGAAGACGTCAACACCTATATTTAAAAAAAATTAAAAAAAAGCTTCAACCGTATATTTATCAAGCATTTTTGATATTTTTCAATCAATTTTAGCGTTTTAAGCTCGCACTGAAATTCAACATACGATCTAGTGGTAATTTAGCACGTTCTGCCATGGCAGGTTCAACGAATACTTCTTGATCACCTGTTTGCAATACATGCAAAATTCCATCCAATTCATTCATCGCCATCCACGGGCAGTGTGCGCATGAACGACAGGTTGCACCCTCACCTGCAGTTGGTGCTTCAATTAGAATTTTATTTGGTACAGCTTGCTGCATCTTGTAGAAAATACCGCGGTCTGTTGCCACAATTAAACGCTCGTGTGGCAAAGTTTTTGCCGCTTGAATAAGTTGCGAGGTACTGCCCACCGCATCAGCTACATCAACAACTGATTCTGGTGATTCTGGATGCACCAAAACTGCTGCATCCGGATACATGGCTTTCATATTAGCTATACCGCGTGAACGGAATTCTTCATGCACAATACACGAACCATCCCAAAGCAGCATATCTGCGCCAGTTTTCTTTTGAATATAGCGTCCTAAGTGCTGATCTGGCGCCCAAATGATTTTTTCACCTAAGCTATCGAGATGTTCAATAATTTCAACCGCACAGCTTGAGGTAACGACCCAATCTGCACGCGCTTTTACCGCAGCGGACGTGTTGGCATAAACCACGACTGTATGATCAGGATGCGCATCACAGAAGCGGCTAAACTCATCGACAGGACAACCTAAGTCTAGCGAACAAGTCGCTTCTAAAGTTGGCATAAGAATGGTTTTTTCTGGCGATAAAATTTTGGCAGTTTCGCCCATAAATTTTACACCAGCTACGACCAACGTGGTTGCCGCATGATCACGACCAAAACGTGCCATTTCCAGTGAATCCGAAACACAGCCACCTGTTAATTCAGCCAGTTCCTGTACTTCAGGATCGCAGTAATAATGGGCAACCAAGACAGCATTGTGCTTTTCGAGTTCTGCTTTAATTTGCGCAAATTTTTCCTGCTTGGCTTGCTCACTCAAATGATGTTCTTTGGTTTCACCCAAGCGATCTAAATGCGCCTGCACAATTGATTTGGCTTCATTGGCAATTAAATTGGTCGCATCATTCATAACAACGTCTTCTCTATCTTCATGCTTGCCCGAACACAAGCTTACTCAAGTCACTGATGATATGGGGGCAATTTACTCATTCACCAGCCCTTTGCCGATTGAATGCTAAAAAAGCCTCACAACGGAGGCTTTATCACTCAATTTGAATTTTTACGAACGGTAATCCGCGTTGATCTTGACATAATCGTAAGACAAGTCACAAGTATAGACTGTATCTGTCGCTTGACCACGTCCTAAATTTACACGAATGGTCATTTCGGTTTGTGCCATGACTCGCGCGCCCGCTGCTTCGGTATAGTCGGCAGCAGCACCGCCATCTTTGCAAATTTGCACATCATCCAACCAAACCTGAATTTTTTCAACGTCTAAATTTGGCACGCCTGCATAACCAATTGCAGCAAGAATACGCCCCCAGTTTGGATCTGAGGCAAAAATGGCCGTTTTTACCAATGGTGAATGTGCAATGCTGTACGCAATATCACAACATTCTTGGGTATTGTCACCATCTTCAACACGTACCGTGATGAATTTTGTTGCACCTTCACCATCACGGATAATCAGTTGTGCCAAACGCAACATCACACGATTCAAAACATCTAATACCACAGCATAACGCGGGTCATTTTCACTGCAAATTTCAGTGCCACCCGTCTGACCAGTCGCCACCAAGATACATGAATCATTGGTCGAGGTATCGCCATCTACAGTAATACGGTTAAACGATTGTTCTACGCTGTGTTTGAGTAATTGCTGCAAGATGTCACGTTGAATTGGTGCATCGGTTGCAACATAGCTAAGCATGGTCGCCATATTTGGGCGAATCATACCTGCACCTTTAGAAATGCCTGTCATGCTATAAGTAA
The DNA here is from genome assembly GCF_013420525.1 of Acinetobacter sp. YH01003. Taxonomy (NCBI): domain Bacteria; kingdom Pseudomonadati; phylum Pseudomonadota; class Gammaproteobacteria; order Moraxellales; family Moraxellaceae; genus Acinetobacter; species Acinetobacter sp. YH01003. The sequence goes on from NZ_VOXY01000019.1 coordinate 5,411, forward strand.
TACCATCTAACTCAAACTGCTCAGATGCACCTTTTGGCGTGGTATCTGTGGTCATAATACCTGTCGCAGCATCATGCCAAGCATCCTCACGTAACGATGCCAGCGCAGGCGCTAAACCAGCAACCAAGCGCTCAATCGGCAATTGCTCACCAATCACACCTGTAGAAAATGGCAAAACTTCTTGGGTAGATACACCTGCCAATTCAGCCAATTTGGCACAGGTAATTTCTGCATTTTGCATACCCAATTTGCCTGTACCCGCATTGGCATTTCCTGTATTAATGACCAAGTAACGCGGATTGCCCTGAGCTAAATGTGCTTTGGACACATACACAGGTGCAGCGCAAAATGCGTTTTGAGTAAAGACACCCGCCACATTTGAGCCTGCTGCAAATTCAAAAATAACTAGGTCACGTCGGTTCTGATAACGCACATAAGCCTCTGCTGAACCAATTTTTACACCTTTGACCACATGCATGTGTGGCATAGAGACGTCACCAACTGCCATTTTGAAATTTCCAGTACAAATTTGAGAATGTCACAGCTTAGTGGAAATTGAAGAAAAAATCGAGCATCCACCCTGCTTGATTCAACTTTTGTTAATACACAAGGTCATATATAAAAAACCAGCCCGTATGGACTGGTTTTAATCTTCAATATAATGCATCAGCAACTAAAATTATACTGATTGAGCCTATTTGGATTATGGCGTAGTCGCAACCACGGTTTCACCCAATAAAGCCTGTTTTGCACGTTCTTGACTTGCTGCAGATAAAGCAGGATTTGCAGCCACAATACGATTTACATTGGCAGCATTCGCAGGTGCAATCGCTGCAGTATGCAACACGATTGGACGCTGATCTGGATTGGCAAAGGTATAACGAATACCTGTGCGTGGGCTTGCCACAGTCACGTGACCATTATCCACTTGTACCTGTGCAGTGGTCGCACCCACAGCAGCTTGAACTTTTGCAGGAGTTGTCGTTGTTGCCGCATTTGCAAATGCGAAAGTAGGCAAGCTCAAGGCAACAATCATTAAAGGTTGTAATACTTTTTTCATTTTTTGTTCCACACGTGGATATTGCATGTGCAACTAAATAGCATTTAATTCCAAAATCTGCAAATGCTATACACATCTTGCAAAACTATTACCACAAAGATTTTGCACCCCAAAATACAAAAAGCAGAACCAAAGTTCTGCTTAAGTTGTAACAAGTCAGGTTTAGATTTTACCGTGACACTGTTTATATTTCAGTCCTGAACCACATGGGCATGGCGAGTTACGGCTTGCAGGTGGAACAACCGTTTGCTCAGCAGCACTGTACTGTGGTTCTGATTCAAAGGTTTCGCCCGTTAAACCATCTACATCAGCATGTGAAAGATTAAGCTGCATCGCTTCTGCTTGCGCTTGCTGCTGTGCTTCCATCGCTGCCAATTCTTCAGGTGTTGGGACATGCACACGCGAAAGATCGGTCACAACATCGGCTTTAATCACGCCCAACATATTCACAAACAAGTTAAAGGCTTCTTTTTTGTACTCTTGCTCAGGATTCTTTTGTGCATAACCACGTAAATGAATACCTTGACGCAAATAGTCCATCGCCGCCAAGTGATCTTTCCAGTGACGATCAAGTGAACTGAGCATAAAGTGGCGTTCTAGCATCGCAGCAGATTCATCACCCATTTGCTCACGACGTGCACGGTAACGTGTCACAATTTCATCGGCAATACGTTCAACCAAAGCTTCTTCATCTAGGCGACGATCATCTTCGAGCCATTGGTTAATTGGTAATTCGACGCCCAAATCATCACGCAAGGCACGCTCTAAACCATCAATATCCCATTGGTCATGAATTGATTCTGGTGGAATATAATTGGCGATCATACCTGTGACCACTTCACGGTGCATTTCTTCAATATAGTCTTGCAGCGTGCTTTCTGCCAGAATATCATCACGCTGTGAATAAATGATCTTACGTTGTTCGTTGTTTACGTCATCGTATTTCAACAAGTTTTTACGGATGTCGAAGTTACGTGCCTCAACTTTACGCTGTGCATTTTCGATAGAGCGTGACACCATTTTGTGTTCAATCGCTTCATCTTCCTGCAAGCCCATAGCACGCATCATTGCTACAACACGATCACCTGCGAAAATACGCATTAAGTCATCTTCGAGTGACAGATAGAAACGTGACACGCCTGGGTCACCCTGACGACCTGCACGACCACGCAACTGGTTGTCAATACGACGCGATTCGTGACGTTCTGAACCAATAATGTGTAAGCCACCTGAACTTAACACCATGTCATGGTTTTGTTCCCACTCTGCCTTTAAACGCGCTTCATCTTCAGGAGTTGGGTTTTCAATTTTGGCTAGCAAAGCTTTCCAGTTACCACCTAGCAAAATATCTGTACCACGACCCGCCATGTTCGTGGCAATAGTCACCGCACGTGGTGAGCCTGCTTGCGCAATGATGTCAGCTTCGCGTTCGTGTTGCTTCGCATTCAATACTTCGTGCTGAATACCTGCTTCACGCAGTTTATCCGATAAAATTTCTGAAGCTTCAATGGTCGCTGTACCAATCAGAATTGGTGCGACACCCGCTTCATGCACGCGTTGAATTTCTTGAATAATCGCGTTGTATTTACCAGTACGGTTTAAATAAATTAAATCGTTTTGGTCATTACGAATCATTGGTCGGTGCGTTGGAATGATGACCACATCAAGACCATAAATTTCTTTCATTTCTGCAGCTTCAGTGTCTGCAGTACCCGTCATTCCCGAAAGCTTTTTGTATAAACGGAAATAGTTCTGGAAGGTTGTGGTCGCTAAAGTCTGGTTTTCAGGCTGAATTTCTAGACCTTCTTTCGCTTCTACCGCTTGGTGCAAACCTTCTGACCAGCGACGGCCAGGCATGGTACGACCTGTGTTTTCATCGACAATAATCACTTCACCATCATGGATGATGTAATGCACGTTGCGTTGATACAAGAAGTGCGCACGAATAGCTGCAGATACGTGATGCACCAAATTCAGGTTAGATGCAGAATACAGACTTTCGCCTTCTGCCAATAAACCCATTTGAATTAATTCATTTTCTACCGTTTCATAACCAATTTCGGTCATTTCTACAGTACGTTGTTTTTCATCAATCCAGAAATGTCCACCATCGGCTACTTTTTCTTCTTTTTGTGCATGCAATTTTGGCGGAATGGTGTTGATTGCTGCATATAACTGCGATGAGTCATCACTTTGACCAGAAATGATTAATGGGGTACGTGCTTCATCAATTAAGATCGAGTCCACTTCATCAATAATGGCATAAGTCAGACCACGCTGTTTTTTCTCACTCAGCGAGAACACCATGTTGTCACGCAAGTAGTCGAAACCAAATTCGTTATTGGTACCGTAGGTAATGTCTGCGCGATAAGCCTGTGCTTTTTCAGTCGGGTCTTGCATGGAATAGATAATGCCAATGCTTAAACCTAAAAACTCAAATAAAGGGCGGTTGAGTTCGGCATCACGCTGTGCCAAGTAGTCGTTCACAGTAATGACGTGCACGCCCTGACCGCTTAAAGCATTTAAATAACAGGCCAAAGTTCCCATTAGGGTTTTACCTTCACCTGTACGCATTTCTGCAATTTTACCTTCATGCAAGGTAATACCACCAATCAACTGCACGTCATAGTGACGCATGCTCATGACACGTTTGGCGGCTTCACGACATACTGCAAATGCTTCTGGTAATAATTTATCTAAACTTTCGCCTTTGTTATAACGTTGTTTGAATTCTTCGGTTTTTGCAGATAAGTCTGCATCGCTTAAGGCAGATATCGTCGGCTCGAGCGCATTAATCTTGTCTACGATTTTACGCATGCGTTTGAGTTCGCGCTCATTTTTAGTACCGAAGACTCCTCCGATCAGACTTGCCAACATGAATAAACTCTCTAAATCTTGCTTGTCAAATAAATAGGTTTTTCTTAGTGGTTATTATGGTGCTAGAAATTTGAAGTACAAGGGTTTTGCACAAAAACCTATTAAAAATTCCAATCTCTACTTGCCATTTCTCGCTGCTAAGTAGCAGTTAATGTAACAAATTTCGAGCGGACGATATATAGCAATCACACATCAATCTATTTTGAAAATGCAATAAAAATGACACACCATATTCAAATTATTCATAAGCACATACAAAAACACTATTTAATTCTGCAAAAGGAATGGCGCATAGTAGTACGCATACATCACACAACAAAACAAGACAGAGGTACACAATGACTATTCGCTTAGGTGACATCGCACCCAACTTCACACAAGATTCAAATGAAGGCCCAATTGATTTTTATGAATTTTTAGGTGACAGCTGGGGCATTCTATTTTCGCATCCTGCCGATTACACACCTGTCTGCACCACCGAGCTAGGCTATACCGCAAAACTGAAAGATGAATTCAGCAAGCGCAATGTCAAAGCGATTGCACTTTCTGTAGATGATGCTGAATCTCATAAAGGCTGGATTCAAGATATTAACGAAACTCAAGATACAACGGTTAATTTCCCAATTCTTGCTGACCAAGATCGTAAAGTGTCTACCCTGTACGATTTTATTCACCCGAATGCCAGCGAAACACTGACTGTCCGCTCATTAATCATTATTGATCCAAATAAAAAAGTACGCTTGATCATTACTTATCCTGCTTCTACAGGACGTAATTTCCACGAAATTTTACGTGTCATTGATTCACTACAACTGACTGACAATTACAAGGTTGCAACGCCTGCCAACTGGCAAGATGGTGAAGATGTGGTCATTGTGCCTGCCATTCAGGATGAAGCGGAACTTAAAGAACGCTTCCCAAGTGGATATAAAGCCATCAAGCCTTATTTACGTTTGACCAAACAACCGAACCGCACTTAATTAAGTGTTACATGAGCAAGCCTATCTTCGGATAGGCTTTTTTATGCTCCAATTCCGTTAATCCAATTGTGATTGGCGACACACAACAGATCAGGTATAAGCAAAATAACATTCATAAAAAAACGTCATTTTGTGATCTACAACATTCATCATTTACATTGCGGCACGTTTTGCCCAATCTGTGCGCCTTTATTTGGACAACAAGGTTGGCAGGCAAAATTGGTCTGCCATTGTCTATTATTAGAAACAGATCAAGGCTTGGTCTTGGTCGATACAGGCTTAGGCGTTGAGGATTATTTACATCCCAAACAGCGTTTAGGCACATTACTGACCCATACCGCTCGGATTCAACACGACTTAAGCCAGACCGCACTCAAGCAAATCCAGCAACTTGGTTATCAGGCCAGTGATGTGCAACATATTTTGGTATCGCATTTGGACTTTGATCATGCGGGTGGGATTGCTGATTTTCCAAACGCGACTGTGCATATCTTCGCGAGTGAATACAAGGCAGCCTGCAATTTAAAGTCTTTAAAAAATCGCATGCGTTATAAACCTAAGCAATTTCAGCAACATACTCATTGGGATTTTTTAGAACCAACCCGAGGTGAAGCTTGGTTTAATTTTAATCGTGTGCAAGGTTTAACAATTTTTAAGGATGAAATTTTACTGATTCCTTTGCCTGGACACTCCGCTGGTCATTGTGGCATTGCCATTCGGCAGGCACAGGGCTGGTTATTTTTCTGTGGCGATGCTTATTATGCGCAAGCACAGCTAGACCCTAAACAATGCTTCCCAGCACTACATACAGTTGAGTATTTGTTTGCAGAAAATAATTTAATGCGTTTAAAGACTTTAGCGAATATTCAGCATTTGGCTCAAACTGCACCACAAGTTGAGATTATTTGCGCACATGATCCAATTGCCTTAGCGCAATATCAAATACCAAAAGCCTAAATAAAAAAGGATTTAACCCAAAAGATTAAATCCTTTTTAATAAACATTTTGATCGAATGATCTAGTCGCGTTTATCTAACGGTATCCAGTCAATCACCCATGCAGATTTCATATTCAAACTTGGGTCTGCGGTAATTTTCTTGCGGGTTGCATCTGCAGCATCACGGTCTTTAGATGGCCCAACCATAATCCGAACCCCTTTAGACGTTGGACTTTGGGTAACTTTATAACCTTTGGCTTTCAGTTTTGCCGCCAAAGCATCGGCATTGGCTTGGTTAGCTGCCAAAGCCACTTGTACCATCCACTGCTTATCGCCTTCTTCCAATAACTTACGTGCTTTTTCAGCTTCAGCCTTTTTCTTGGCAGCTTCTTCAGCTTTGCGTTTTTCCTCGGCTTTACGCTTATCTTCGGCAGCCTTACGTTCTGCTTCTTTTTTCGATTCTGCTGCTTTTCGCTCTTGTTCAGCTTTACGTTTTGCATCGGCTTGGCGTTGTTCTTCCGCTTTGCGCTTCTCTTCTGCAATGCGTTTTTCTTCCGCTAAACGCTTTTCATCTGCTGCTTTTTTCTCTGCAGCACTACGCTCTTGCGCAGCTTTTAACTCAGCAGCTTTCTTGGCATCCGTTGCTTTTTGCTGCTCTAACTTCTTTTGCTGAGCGGCTTTTTCTTCAGCCAAACGCTTTTGCTTGGCTTGTTCATCTTCGACCAATTCCGGTGGAATATTGTCAGAACTTTGCTGCTGACCAGAACGCAATGCATTTAAGGCAGCATATTCTTCTGCAGCTTTACGCGCTGCTTCAGCTTCTGCCTGTTGTTGCATCGCTAAAAACTCAGCTGCACGTGCTTCTTGCTCCGCTACTGCTTTTTCACGCGCACGGCGCTGCTCTTCAAGCAGACGCTGCTCGGTTTGCACATCGACAGTTAAAGGTTGCAATTGCACCATTTCTGCCTGATTGGCATTTTTATGTTGAACTTGTTCGGCTTGGCTTGGGGTTTTCACATTATTTTGATGTATTTCTTCTTGCCCTTTTAAAAGCAATGCTGCCAATAAAACACCACCACCTAATAAAACAACGCCACCCATCCAGCGCTGTTTGTTATTCATTGACATTCTTCCAAATACTCCCATACCGCTTCTAAGGTATGAAATGATCCACATACCAAAATCAGCTGATTATTTTTTGTTTCATCCAGTGCTGATTTAAAAGCCAATTGTATACTGTCGAAGTGTTGTATTGTTTCGCCTTGCAAAGCCTGATCCAAAACCGTGATCTCTGCCGCACGAGGCACATTTAATGTGGCAATTTTCCACATTACGACACTATCTTTCAATAACTCAACCACAGAATTTATATCTTTATCTGCAAGCATTGAAAAAACACTGACCACTTCAGTGTACTGTTTATTGTAATTTAAGAAATTGCGCAATTGCTTTAACAAAAATTCAACGCCATGCGGGTTATGTCCTGCATCAAAAATCACGGTTTTGCCCTGAATTTGACGAATTTCAAAACGTCCCGCCAATTTGGCCGTTTGAATACCTTGTGCAATTGCGTCTTGGGTGATTTCTAAACCACTGTGCAAGACTGCTGCCACAGCCGTTGAAATATTATCGAGGGCTAAACTGCCTGTTGGAAGTTTTAAGGTACAACCCGATGCAGCAAACATCCATGACTGACCATCTTGCATATCCCGATAAAAATAATCACGATTCAAGACAAACAAAGGTGCATTGCAGGTTGCTGCTTTGTCGTGAATAGCTTGAGGCAAATCTTGCTGACCTGCAAAAATGACAGGAATGTTAGGACGAATAATGCCTGCTTTTTCATAGGCAATTTTTTCGATGCTATCGCCTAACCAATCGACATGATCTAAACCGATATTGGTAATAACCGCCACATCAGGATTGACGACATTGACCACATCTAAGCGTCCACCTAAACCGACTTCAAGCACCCATACATCGCAATCACGTGCTTTAAAAATCACAAAGGCTGCCAAAGTCGTGGCCTCAAAAAAAGATAAACTCAGATCGCAATCACGTCGTGCTTGATCGACTTGCACAAAAGCATCAATCAAACTTTGGTCATCGATTTCGACGCCTGCTAATTTGACTCGTTCATTAAAACGGTAAATATGTGGCGATTGGTACAACCCAACCCGATAGCCCTGCGCATTTAAAATAGCCGCTAAAGTGGTTGTGGTTGAGCCTTTGCCATTGGTTCCCGCAACCGTAATGACTTTAGCTTTAGGATGGGTTACACCCAATTTTTCTGCAACGGGAATGACCCGTTCCAAACCTAAATCAATACCCGTAACGTGAACATGGCTCCAATAATTGAGCCATGTGTTTAAATCATCGGTTGCAAGAGGTGCTGTGTTCAAGGCAAGTTCATCAGTTTCGCAAGAATACGATAAACTGTATCACGTAATGCATGACGATGGACAATTTGATCGACCACACCATGATCAAGTAAGTATTCTGCACGCTGGAACGGTTCTTCCAGTTTTTCACGTACAGTTTGCTCAATGACACGTTTACCCGCAAAACCAATCATCGCTTTAGGTTCTGCAATGTGCACATCACCCAGCATCGCCAATGATGCAGTTACACCACCATATACAGGATGTGTTAATACTACGATGTAAGGTAAGCCTGCTTCTTTCATACGTTGAATTGCTGCAGAAGTACGCGCCATTTGCATTAATGACAACATGCCTTCTTGCATACGCGCACCGCCCGATGCTGCGAAGCAAATTAACGGTTGTTTTTGCTGAATCGCACGTTCAGCAGCTTGCACAAAACGGTCACCCACTACGGTACCCATTGAGCCGCCCATAAAATCAAACTCAAATGCACAAGCAATGACTGGCATATCTTTTAATAAGCCCTGCATCACCACTAAAGCTTCGGTTTCACCCGTTTTCTTTTGCGCTTCAGTCATACGCTCAGGATAAGCTTTGCTGTCTACAAATTTGAGTGGGTCTTTGGCAGAGAATTCTTGACCTAATTCGTTTTGCACTTGGTCAAAGAACCAAGTTAAACGCTCACGCGCTTTCATACGTAAATGTTCATCACATTGTGGGCATACATAAGCGTTGAACGACATTGCCGTACGTGTCACCAAGGCATGACATTCTGGACATTCAATCGTTGGTTCAGTAAAGATCGCTTTTAACGCTTGTTGCTCATCTGGTGTTTCAATACCAGGTACACCACGTGCAGTCCACGGCGTCGATGGGCTTAGAATTTTCCCTGTTTTCACTTCTTGACTCATACTAACTCATCGAGCGCAGCTCGAAGCTCCTTCACTTTATTAACCGTTGCAATGACGGCTTGTTCTGGTGCTAAGCTCGCAAATTGTTTTACAAAAGCACTTCCGACAATGACTGCGTCGGCAGCCGCGCCCATTGCTTTGGCAGATGCAGCATCACTGATGCCAAAACCCACACCCACAGGCACGTTGGTTACAGCTTTAATCTGTTGGATGCGGGTTGCTGCTTCTGCAACATCAAGTGTTGCTGCACCCGTCACGCCTTTCAAAGAAACATAATAAATAAAGCCACTGGCTTGGTTTGCAACAAATTGAATACGCTCTGGTGTAGAAGTTGGCGCTAACAAGAAAATTTGATTCATCCCATATTTATTCAGGACTTCATCAAATTCTTGGGCTTCTTCAGGTGGTAAATCGACCAGAAGTACACCATCGACACCACAGTCATGTGCATATTCAACAAACTTTTCATAACCAATGACTTCTACAGGGTTTAAATATCCCATCAATACCACAGGAGTTTCCTGATCTTTTTGACGGAACTCTTTGACCATGTTTAAAGCATCTAGCGTATTGGTTCCACCTGCCAACGCTCGCTCTGCAGCGAGGGCAATTACTGGACCATCAGCCATTGGGTCTGAAAACGGCAAACCTAATTCAACGACATCTACCCCTGCCTCGACCATTTGATGTAACAACGGAACTGTGACTTCTGGATGAGGGTCACCTGCCATAACATAAGAAACCAAGGCCTTACGCTGTTGAGATTCAAGCTGTGCAAATCGTGTGGCTAAACGTGACATAGGGTTGTATTTTCCTTGAATGATTAAAACTGAGACATTTGCTATTGTAGAAATACAAATTGACCCATTGTAACGCTATTTTTTACTCAATGAATAGCGCACAGGCATGAGTTGCTGCATTTCTGTTTGCAAAACGATTTATTCAGAACAACCGCGAGGCTACATTTACTGATATTTGCGCTTTTTTCTCAATGATCAAAGATGCCTAATTTTGCCTGCTTATCGGTTTTTGAAACTTGCTCAATCGTGCTTTTAAATTTAAAAATATTGATAAAAATAAACAACTTCAGGTTTTATCTTAGGCTTTATCAACCTTGCAAAAGCTGATTCGGTCATGGCTACACACAGCTTATTTTCAATCTCTTAGCGCGAAATCACCTGTTGATAATGAGCCAATCCATACTATTTATGGCGTATTTTGCTGTAGAGAAAGTGCATCCTCAGCTTGCTGCAACTGCTGTTTACGTTTTAGCAAGGTCTGTCCTGTACAGGCTTTATAGGCACGCGCCAAAGCCGATTGGTCTGAATAACCCAACAACTGTGCAATATCGCTTAGGCTCACATTTTGTTGTAGTAAGTTTTCACAGCGCTGCATCCGTTCTATTTCAAGAATCTGTTTAAAACCCGTACCTTCCTGTTTAAGCTGACGCTGTAACGTACGCCCTGAACGAAATAAACGCTGCGCCACCCATTCAATGCTCGGCACTTGCTGTTCATAACGTAAATAATGCGCCACCTGCTCTTGGACTTGCTGCTGCACGGTTTCTAATTGTGGTTTTAACGCAATCGCATCTTCAGCTTGTTTGGTGAGTAAATGAATTAAAGAGGGATCGGCTTGCTGTGGTTTTAAACTGAGGCTTTCTAAATTTAAAACAATTTGATATTCCGCTTGCTTAAATAAAACCTTACAACCATAAAACTTTTCATAATGCAGCATCGCCATACGCGGTGCATGGGCAAAATGAATCTCCCGTATCGGAGAGTGTTGAAAATCAAAAATTTGCATGGCCAATTGAGTCATACAAGCAAAAGTCATTTCATGAACCAAGCTGTATTTTTCATCCACCAATGGCCATGATAAATATAAAGCATCTGATTGTTGTTCCAGTCGCATTGGTACGGCTGCCGTACCATCCACCACCAAGCGACTAAAACGCATCATATATTGAATGGCTTCTGCAACACTGTTACTACGCGATGCCATATAGCCAAGCACGCCAAAATGTTCAGGCTGAATATAACGTGCCAATTCAAAAACGAGCGTTGGACAATCTAAAAACTGAATACTGTGTTGGATGATCTCGTTAAAAAACTGATAGGACGATTGGGTATCCATGGGCAATGCCAACACATGCTGTAACTGCTGCAATTGTGCAGGCGAAAATCCAAGCTGCTCAGGAACTCTGCCCTGTGCAGATAAATAGCGTAACCAAAGTTGATAATAACCATTCGGAATTTGAATTTCGCTCATGTGCTTGCTCATTTTGACATGCATCATTTTCTTTTGTCGCTTAATGTATAAAAACTGGCAAATACTGTCAAAACAAATCTGCCAAAGCCCGACATAATGCAAACAGGATTGACCAGAGTGAAATAAAATAAAATGAATGCACTTGTCCAATATCATGCTGCGCCCATAGTACGCAGCAATCTCGATTTTAAATTAGCCGATGTGCCGCGTTACTGGTTTGCAGGTGACCCGTTTTTAACCCGCATGTTTGATGCTTTGAGCCTGACTTTTCCTGATGGCGAGCGTTATTTCATTCAATCGGTACGTTTGTTCCGTGATCAAATTCAAGACCCTGACTTAAAACAGCGTGTTGCCGATTTTATTCGACAAGAAGCTCAGCACGGCATTGCACACGACAAAATGAATCAGGTCATGAAAGATCAAGGCATGCCTGTAGATCAGTTTATTCAGCGTCTAAACAAAGTGTTTAAGTTTGAACTGAAATATCGCTCGCCCCAATACAACATCGCCATGACAGCAGCTGCGGAACATTTAACCGCACTTATGGCAGAAACTTTTTATGGCGAAAAAGACACGCTGCAAGATGCACATCCTTATGTCCGTGCTTTATTTGCATGGCATGCGATTGAAGAAATGGAACATCGTGATGTGGCGTTTGATGTGATGCAACAGGTGGGCAATGTGCCTGAAGTGACTCGAAAAATGGCGTTGGTGCTGACCACAGGTTTAATGTTCGGATTTACCCTGTACCGCGCCAATGTCATGCTGAGATGCGATGGGTTTAATCGTACCCAGCGCCTTAAAATGAATGTACGTGGCTTGCAATGGCTGTTTGGCAAACAAGGGAAATTACGCAAAATGCAATCACAATATCGTGATTGGTTTAAACCTGACTTTCACCCTAGCCAACATCCAATCATCGCGCAATATGATGTCTGGCTTGAGACTTTGGCGCAAACAGGCGACCCAATTCAGGCAGGTGAAGCATTTTGGCAGGCAGGAAAATAAAGCTTTTGGTTTTGCTTGGCTTTTAACCAATGAACACCTAAGCATTGCTTAGCTTTATACAAACTTGCCTCTAATATCTTTATATAAAGTAAGGCATAAGGCAATGCTGAGTCATATCTTATTATTTCTTATTTATGAGTGACCAACACAGTTTAAGCGTAAGAGATCGCTGTTACTGTTACAGCTCCATCTCCTACGCAGAAAAAGGTTTTAGTCCTGATTCATAATAAAAAAGTATTGGCGATAATATTTCAGCTCAGCAATCGAATCACGAATATCATCCATCGCCAAATGCGACGCATTCTTTTTCAAACCGCTCATAATTTCTGGACGCCAGCGCTTTGCCAACTCTTTCACTGATGAAACATCCAAATTACGATAATGGAAGTACTGTTCCAATTCAGGCATTAAACGGTGTAAAAAACGGCGGTCTTGGCAAATTGAGTTGCCACACATTGGCGATGTTTTAGGATTGACCCATTTTTTTAGAAACTCAATGGTTTGCTGCTCTGCATCCTGCGCAGTGAGTTTGCTGCGACGCACACGCTCAATTAAGCCCGATTGTCCATGCTGACGTGTATTCCACTCATCCATGGCATTTAAAATACGATCAGGTTGATGCACAGCCAGCACAGGACCTTCTGCCAAAATATTTAAATGATCATCGGTCACAATGGTAGCCACTTCAATAATTTGGTCGTTATCGGTATCTAAACCTGTCATTTCCAAATCAATCCAAATGAGGCGAGTATCAGGCGTGCTGCTCATAAATGTGCAATCTTATTCGGCTTAAAAACAGCATAGTAGCAAATTTCTTGCTTCTTGGCTGTAACTGTGCCCCCGCTTCATGCTATTTTTGCCATCCTGAGTTCATGGTTTTTTTAGGATATGAATGGCTTTAATTCGTAAGCGTCGATTGACTGAACAACAGCAACGTCGAATTGAAAAACAACACAAGTCACGTCAGGCAGACATTGACACTTCACATGATTTAGAAGGCTTGGTGGTACAACACTATGGTCGTCAATTAGAAGTTCAGGCTTTATCTGTTCCTGAAATTCATCCTGAAAAACCGGTGGTGCACGCAGGTGAGCCAGAACCATTTTGGAAACCTATTGAAATGGGAAGTATTTGGCGCTGTCACACTCGTACCAATTTAGAATTATTGGTGACGGGAGATCGGGTCAAATGGCAGGCCGACCCAAATACAGGTTTAGGAATTATTACCGCGATTCATCCACGCCAATCTTTATTGACCCGACCTGATCGTTATCACAAAGTTAAACCTGTTGCCGCCAATATCAGTTTGATTGTGATTGTTTTTGCGCCTTTGCCTGAACCTGCACCGGGCTTGATTGACCGCTATTTGGTTGCTTGTGCCGATGCCGATATTCCCGCCTTATTGGTTTTAAACAAATCTGATTTACTCAAAGAAAACGACCCGATTTTAGACTTGCTCAAGGAATATCAAGACTTGGGGTATGAAGTCATGCAAACCCAATCCGATGCGAATTTAGAGCATTTAGCGGCACGTTTAGCAGGTGAAACGGTAGCTTTTGTCGGGCAATCGGGCGTGGGTAAAAGCTCGCTGATTAATGCCATCGTGCCCGAAGCGGCGCAAAAGACCAATATCATTTCGGAAAACTCGGCACTTGGACAGCACACCACAACCTCTACTCGTTTAATTGGCTTTGGAGATGGTGCTGCCTTAATTGACTCACCGGGGATTCGTGAATTTGGTTTGTGGCACTTGAGCCAAGATAAAATTCAAAATGGTTTTCCTGAAATTGAAAACCTGTTGGGTCATTGCCAATTCCGCAACTGTACCCATAAACATGAAAAGCAATGTGCGCTGCGACTGGCTGCTGCAGAAGGCGAAATTTTATCGCGTCGTTTAGACAGTTATTTAAGACTGTGTGATGAAATTGCCGAAGCGCAACAAAAAAATTAATTTTATTGTGGCGCTGCCCTTGAAGCGGTGTTTTTGATCGCCATATTTATACGCTATACTCTTGAACAATTTTGACATTGTAATTAGGTGACTTGTGGAACGTTGGTTCGAATTTATGGGGAATCATCCCTTCTTATTTGGGACGCTGGCTGTATTGGTAGTGTTGTTCTTTGTGTTAGAAGGTCAACGCAATGGTCGCAAAATTTCCCCACAATCTTTGGGTATTTTAGTCAAAGCTAAAAATGCCATGTTGATTGATTTACGTGATGCCAAAGATTTCCGTGAAGGTCATATCAGTGGTAGCCGCAATATTCCCTATAGCCAAATTACCAAGCATGTTGAAGAGTTAAAAACCTCAGATCGCCCATTGGTCTTTATCTGTAACTTGGGTCAGGTTGCAGGCAGTGCTTTACAACAGGTCGCACATACCGATGCCTATCGTTTAGATGGCGGTATTAGCAACTGGAAAGCACAAGGTTTACCTTTAGTAAAAAGCAAATAGTTTTACCCAATATTTTTCGCAAGGAGAACAATCATGGCTGAAGTCACTATTTATTCAACGACTGTATGTCCATACTGCATTCGTGCAAAACAACTCCTTGAGCGTAAAGGCGTTGCCTATAAAGAAATTAATTTGTCGAATGAAGCGCCTGAAGTACGTGTTGAATTAATGCAACGCACCAATCATCGTACCGTTCCACAAATTTTCATCAATGACCAGTTTATTGGCGGCTTTGACCAATTATATGCGTTAGATCGCGAAGGCAAGCTCGATCAATTATTGGCATAAACATAACACGATAACCAACTCTTAAGGATTTAACATGAGTGAAGAACAACAAGCTCAACCACAATTGGCATTAGAGCGTATTTATACCAAAGACATTTCTTTTGAAGTTCCTGGGGCACAAGTATTTACCAAAGAATGGCAGCCTGAATTGAACATCAACCTGTCATCTTCTGCAGAAAAAATTGATCCAACCCACTTTGAAGTAGCATTAAAAGTTGTGGTTCAAGCCAACAACGCGGGCGATACTGCATTTATTGTTGATGTTACCCAAGCTGGTATTTTCCTGATTGATGGCGTTGAAGAAGAGCGTTTACCGTACATTCTTGGCGCATACTGCCCGAACATTTTGTTCCCATTCTTGCGTGAAGCAGTGAATGATATGGTTACCAAAGGCAGCTTCCCACAATTATTGTTAACGCCAATCAACTTCGATGCCGAGTTTGAAGCCAATATGCAACGTGCTCAAGCCGCTGCAGCTGAAGGTCAAGCTTAATTCGCGATTGGATATAAAAAAACCGCTGAAATTTCAGCGGTTTTTTATGTCATCCGTTTGCTGATGGACGATCAAAATTAAAAATCATCATCCTGAGATGGATCTCGATACAAGGCATCATGAATCGCTTCGACCAATTGCTGCGCAATTTCCTGTTTCGAGGCTTTTTCCAAATCGCGTTTTTCCATACGGTAGCTTTCGGCAAAAAATACCGTCATGGCATTTTCATCGGAAGCAAAACCAATATCGGCACGGGAAACGTCATTGCAGGCAATCATATCCAGTTTTTTCGCCACCAACTTGCCTGCTGCATACTCTTCTACATTGCGGGTTTCTGCAGCAAAGCCAACCATAAACGGACGTTTTTCCTGTTGCGCAATGGTCGCAACAATATCAGGGTTTTTGACCAACGCCACATTCAGCTCATCGCCTAATTTTTTAATTTTGTGTTCCGCAATTTCTGCCACGCGGTAATCTGCCACCGCGGCTGTAGCGATGAAAATATCACAGCCTTGTTCAAGCATCTGCAAACTGGTATCTAGCATTTGAATTGCAGAAGACACATTAATTCGCTGTACCCCATTTGGCGTATCTAAACTAACTGGGCCTGCAATAAGCGTGACTTTTGCCCCTGCTGCATAACAGGCTGCAGCCAAAGAAAAACCCATTTTGCCTGTACTATGGTTAGAAATATAACGCACAGGGTCTAAAGCTTCGCGGGTTGGGCCTGCTGTAATGGTGACATTTTTGCCTGCCAACATGCCAAATTTTTCCACCAAAGCACGCTGTGCCTGATGAAAATACTGCGTCACCTGATGCGCCAAATCTTCAGGTTCTGGCATACGCCCTAAACCAACATCTCCACAGGCTTGTTCGCCCGCATCGGGCATAATTACATGCACGCCATCTTCCACCAAAGTGGTTAAGTTACGCTGTGTGGCTTTGGCTGCCCACATTTGCTGATTCATGGCAGGTGCAACCCAAACTGGTGCAGTGGTGGCTAAATATAAAGTACTGAGCAAATCATCGGCCAGACCTGCAGCAAATTTGGCTAAGGTGTCGCAACTGGCGGGCGCAACCAAAATTAAATCGGCCCACCGTGCCAATTCAATATGCCCCATGCCTGCTTCGGCTTCGGTATCTAATAATTCGGTATGTACAGGATTGCCCGACAATGCTTGAAAGGTCAGCGGTGTAATAAAAGCTTGTGCCCCTCTGGTCATGACCACGCGAACACTAAACCCTGCATCCTTTAAACGACGCACTAAAATCGCACTTTTATAGGCCGCAATGCCGCCTGTCACAGCTAAAATAATGTTTTTATGAGGGAGTACGCTTAAATCGAAGCTCACAAATAAGCCACCTTTTTGTTGCAGTGGGGCTCACAATAGCATTAAATAATGTCATTCCCAAGAGATCTGTTGGGATTTAAGTTTCAAATTTAGAATAACAAAGTCAAATAACAATGCATTTATCTATTAAACATTGGCCTGAACAAGAACGGCCACGTGAACGTCTCATTCAAAATGGTGCTGCCAGTTTATCTGATGCCGAACTATTGGCTATTTTTTTGCGCTCAGGCTCACAGCAACATTCTGCGGTGGAGTTGGCACGATTGCTAATTCAGCATTTTGGCAATCTCACTACTTTACTCGATGCACCCATTGCCGAGTTGTGTCAATTTCACGGCATGGGTAACAGTAAATATTCACAGCTCATGGCAGTTAAAGAACTTGGACGGCGCTATGTAGCCGAACATTTAAAACAAGATGCACTTGAGCTTAGCAATTCCAAACGCTTGATGGAGTATCTGCGTTTTGAACTTTTGGGCGAAACCCAAGAAGTGTTTGCGGTGCTTTGCCTTGATGCCTGTTTACGCAAAATCAGCTTTAAAAAATTATTTTATGGTGCATTAAATTCGTGTGAAATTTCCATTAATCAATTGCTACGTTTTGCGATTAGTCAACATGCCACAGCGATTGTGATTGCACACAATCATCCTTTCGGCTTACCACAACCTTCACCTGCAGATTTAGTCCTGACGCAGCAGATTCAGCAAGCCTGTCAGTTGCTAGAGCTGCGTTTGATCGATCACTGTATCATCTCAAGTGAAGGTAATTTTTCCTTTGCCGAACAACAACTGCTTAAATTTGAGCACACTTAAAATTTGCATATTGACAAAGCCTGCACAAGCACAGAAGATCATCAAAAAATTGTGATGATTCTAATAAAATGATAGTCGATCAACCCAGTGTATTTAACTTACTGTTTTCTTGGCGGGGCACGATTTTACCGAAGGTCTTACCGCCTTTGGGCTTGGTGATGTTGATCTCCACCATTATTGGCGGTTTGTCTTATATTGGTTATTTTCATTTTCCAGAATTGCCTTTGGTTGGCTTTACTTTAATTGGGGTGGTGCTGTCGATTTTTTTGGGCTTTAAAAACTCTGCCTGTTATGACCGTTGGTGGGAGGCACGTAAACTTTGGGGCATGCTGATTGCCAACGCGCGCCACTTTGACCGCGACTGCCGTATACTTAGTCAAGCACGACGTGAACGCGTCATTCAGCACGTCATTGTATTTGCCAATGTCTTGCGCGACCGCCTGCGTCATCAAACTGCCAATCCAACCGAGTTAATTCAAACCAGTGGCATGAGTCAGCAAGCAATTACCCAACTGTATCAACAAGCCAATGCGCCGCAATACACGCTCAGTTTGATTCAATGGGAGTTAATGCAAGCACTTAAAGAGGGCGAAATTTCCGATATTATTTACACACAAATGAATCAACACGTCACAGAGCTGAGTTTGGTACTCACGGGTTGTGACCGTATTGCTACCACACCGCTCCCTTTTGCGTATTCAGTCCTACTTAACCGAACAGTGTACTTTTTCTGTTTTATGTTGCCCTTTAGTTTAGGGTCTACACTCGGATTGGCGACTCCGCTTTTGGTCGGTATTTTGGCTTATACTTTTTTAGGTCTGGATGCGCTCAGTTCTGAAATTGAAGAACCTTTTGGCACGCAAAGCAATGACTTACCTTTAGATGCCATGGTAAGAACCATTGAAATTGAATTATTGGGTACGTTGGGTAAACCAACGCCACCACCAATTCAGGCACAGGACAATAATTTGCTTTAGACCCTCTTCCCAACCTTCTCCCAGAGGGAGAAGGAGTTTTTATCCTTTCTAAATTTTAATAATGGATATCACATCTGCTTATATGAGAAGGTTGGGATGAGGGAGTTACTCAACAAAACTCTCCCAAATCCCAATTTGACCATCTTTCACCCGCGGAATATTGCCCAATTTAATCCACGGCATATTTTCACCATGAAAATCGCTGCCGACAGATACTTTTAGACCATGTTCAGCAATCATGCGATCCACCATTTGACGGGTCGATGCAGGGTCAATATTAGGCGGCAATTCCACTGCATCACCCCCATATTTGGCAAAAATTTCAATCAAATAACGAATATTGGTCGCAGATAAATCATAACGGGTTGGATGCGCCAACACGGCAAAACCCTGACTGTCATGAATTACCCGAATCGTATCTTCCAAACTCAAGCCATCAAATTTCACATAAGCCTTTTTGCCTTCTTTGATGTATTTATCAAATGCTTGCTGCACACGCGTTACAATGCCTTTTTCTTGTAAGGTTTTGGCAATGTGCGTACGGGTAATCCGATCTGCTACGCCTTCGACTTTAAGAAGTACATCATTATAAATATCTTGTCCAATCAGCG
Organism: Acinetobacter sp. YH01003; assembly: GCF_013420525.1. Lineage (NCBI taxonomy): Bacteria > Pseudomonadati > Pseudomonadota > Gammaproteobacteria > Moraxellales > Moraxellaceae > Acinetobacter > Acinetobacter sp. YH01003. The sequence continues at coordinate 24,825 of NZ_VOXY01000019.1, forward strand.
GAGTGAGTAAATCACAAATTTGTTTGGCACGTTCTGCACGAATTTGTTTTTGCTGTTCCAGCAGCGCCTGTAAAGGTGCAGGATTTTGCATGTTTAGCGCCACCACATGCACGCTATAGCTTTTTTTAGTGGCAGGACGTGACCATTGACTGGAAATTTCCACTCCCGAAATAATCTTTAAATCTTGCCCCTGAGCCGCTTGCTCTGCCAAAGCCAGCCCATCCATTGTGTCATGATCAGTCAATGCCAAGGTATGAATGCCCTGCTGAATTGCCGCAGACACCAATTCTGCAGGTGACAAAGTTCCATCAGAAATATTACTGTGTGTATGTAAATCTACGCCGTGCATCACTTATACTATGTCATTTATTTGATCAGATTTAGATACTCTAACATGAAAGCACTTTTAGACTTTGTGCCCCTCATTATTTTCTTTTATTTATACAAAACTGTAGATCCAAAAGATACTAATCATCAATTACTACAACTCATCGGCTCTGCAGGCGGTGTCGATAATAACCATATTTTGGTGGCCACCACAGGTCTGATCATCTCGATGTTAGTGGTGTACGGCGCATTGTTCATCATGCAAAAATTCCGTTTAGATAAACAACAGTGGATTGTGCTGTTTATGACCGTAATTTTTGGTGGCGTTACCTTAATGTTAAGCGATGACTTTTATATTCGCCTGAAAGCTGCCATTTTAAACATTGTATTTGCAGGTGCTTTTTTGCTATCACCATGGTTCAGCAAAGACCGTAAACCACTGATTCAACGCTTATTTGGGCCTGTGTTCAACTTGACCGAAGCTGGCTGGAAAAACCTGAATTATACTTGGGCAGCCATGTTTGCAGTCATGTCTTTCCTACACGTATTTTTTGCATTTTTATTTATGGACGGAAAATATTGGGGCGAATTCACTGCTTTTGGTGACATGATTGTGATGTTTTCCTTTATCATTGTGCAGTTTATTGTATTGCGCAAATACTTTAAAACATCTGAATAATTTCTGATCTGCGATATTCGAGAGTAACTATGCCTTTATTTGTTCTGAGTTGTACTGACCGTGAAGGTACACTGGAAAAACGTCTTGCGACCCGTCCTGCACATCTTGCACGTTTGCAACAACTCGATGCCGAAGGTCGCTTAATTGTGGCGGGGGCAATGCCAAAAGACCCAAGCAATCCACAAGCAGGCTTTTATGGCAGCACCATGATTGTCGATTTTGACAGTCGTGAAGCACTCGATGCTTGGCTACAAGATGAACCTTTCTTAAAAGAAGGCGTATATAGCCACATTGACGTTAAGCCATTCAATAAAGCATTCCCTCAAGGATAAGCGCTATGCGTTTCGTTGTTGCCAGTGTTGTTGCTGTTCTGCTCAGTTCACCTGTATATGCAGTTGAGCCAGCCACAACCACACCTACTGCACCTGCTCCTGCTGCTGTGACCAACACGGCAGCTGTAGCAACAGCCAATGGGGTTACTCCTGCACAAGATAAGCCCCTGACTGCAGAACAAATTGCCAAAAATAAAGCCCTTCAGGAAGCTAAAACCAAAGCCTTGATTAAAGATCAGAGCACACGTTTGCAACAACTTGAACAGGCAAACCTCGATGCTTTGGCACAGAATCAGGAACTGCAACTTAAAAACGATAATTTAGGCGTGCAAGTTCAAGTACTGCAAAGTGAACGCAGTGCGCAAATGTTTTTATACGGTGCTGCAACACTCGCGGTTGGCGTATTGCTCGGCTTCTTAATTGCTAGCTATGTCTATACCAAACGTCGCCGCCAATGGTAAGGTGAGCATTCACCTCTTGATTTAAGGTACTCTGGTTTTGTTTCAGCCTATTCAAACTGCCGAGCTGGATTGGCAACTGGTCGATGGTATTGATGTGCCCATTTCCAAACAATTTGGCGATGTGTATTTCTCTAAAGACAACGGTTTATTAGAAACACGGCATGTGTTTTTACAGGGCAATGACTTACCCATCCGTTTAGCAGCGCTGAATGATTTTGAATATTTTTGTGTAGGCGAAACAGGCTTTGGTACAGGCTTAAATATTTTAGCGCTCTGGCAATTATGGCAACAGGTACGTCCCAATAATCGCAGCCATTTACACGCAATTTCTGTCGAAAAATTTCCACTTTGCAAAGCCGATCTTATACGTGCCTTAACGGCTTGGCCCGAACTCAGTCATCTGTCTGAACAGCTGATTCAGCAATACCCTGCCGCTATTGCAGGCTGTCATCGTTTAAACTTTCCAGATGAACGCTTTAGCCTAGATTTATGGCTAGGCGATGCTCAGGAAGTTTTTCCTGTCATTGCTAAAACTGCTCCTGTCAATGCGTGGTTTTTAGATGGCTTTGCACCCGCCTGTAACCCCGAGATGTGGCAGGAAACCGTGCTCAACCCGATTGTAGCACTGTCCGATTATGGCACGACTTTTGCCTCATTTAGTGTGGCAGGCGTACTCAAACGTGGCTTAAAACAACACGGTATTCACATCACCCGCCCACGCGGTTTTGGGCATAAACGGGAAATGCTGAAAGCCATCTGGCAAGCGCCTGAAATAGAGCCAATATCCGATCAGAACGAAACTCAAATTACAACAAATACCACAACAAGCAACCAACAGCGCCATATTGCGATCATAGGCGCAGGAATTGCGGGTTTAAGCTGTGCGTGGGCATTTTCCCAACGAGGGCATCAAGTCACGCTCTATGACCAAACAGCGCCACTTGCAGGCGGTTCTGGCAATCCTTTGGCACTCTTAAACCCAAAACTTTGCCCAATTCATCAAAGTGCTGATCATTTAATGACTTTGGCATGGCAACATGCTTTAAATCACTATGCCGCATTCAAAGCATTTCGTCCGTTGCAGATTCATCAACTGGCACTTAAACATGCCGATGAATTGCTGGATTTAGCCACACAATACCCAAAAGGTATTTTAGCAGCACAGAGTGCAACCGAACTTACGCCACAAAGCGACTTTGCCAGTTTAAGCTTATTGCAAGCAGGAGCAGTTTATCCACATCAACTGCGTGATGAAATTCTTGCGCATCCGCACATTCAGTTTCAGCAAGCTCAAATTAAACAAATCACCACGACAGCACAGCAGCTGATCTTACACAGCGTAGATGCTGAACTCGGAACGTTTGATCATGTTATCGTCTGTGCTGCGCTGCAAAGCGGTGCTTTTTTTGAACATTACCCTGTGCTTAAACCCATACGAGGGCAAGTCAGTTGGTTAAATAATACCGATCAGGCTTTGCCATTATCACAAGCCTATAGCTATGGCGGCTATTGCATGCAGCTTAATGCCGATCAACTGATTTTAGGTGCTTCGTTTTATCCAAATCGAGAAGATTGTGACGTCTTGGCAGAAGACCATGTGCATAACTACGAACTTATCCACAATGTCTTTCCTGCGTATGCGGAAAACTTAGCGCCTATAGATACCTGGCAAGGTCGTGCTTCGCTACGCGCCCAAAGTCAGGACTATTTTCCCCTACTTGGCAAAATGCGTGATGATCAGGAAATTTACAGCTTTGCAGGACTTGGTTCCAAAGGCTTTTTATTTGCTCCGTTGTGCAGTGAGATACTGGCAGCACAAGTTTTAGCGGAAGCCTGCCCTGTACCTAAAAATTTACTACAAAAACTGGCAGCTACACGCTTTCAGAAAAAGGTGAAAACCAAGAAGCCTTATTTTAAAGCTCCTCCACCTTCAAGCTAACGCTCGCTTAGAGAAAATAGAAATAAAACGATACCCAACAAAAAAGCGCCTTACGGCGCTTTCTTCATATTGATGATACTTAGTGACCTTGTTCCAAAGGCATGCCTGCGTCGCGCGCAGCACGTGTACCACCCATTAAAACCACATATTCACGTGAGCTGTCCAAACCTTCTAGTTTTTCCGCTGCACGTGGGGCTTTACTTCCGCCACCACATAAAATGTAAATGGGTTGATCCGCCGACACCTGAGTAAGACTCTCTGCTGATAGATCGTTAATTGGCTGATTCACAGCACCTTTAACATGAGCTTCTGCATAAGCACTTGCATCACGTACATCCCAGATAATCGCGTCAGCTGGGAACTCAAATGTTGTAATTTCTTGTTTACGGATCATTGCGCACTCCTTTGATGTAAAACAACACTTGGCAAATGAAGAAAACATCCCTAGCATCTCAGATATTGTTTCCATTTGCAAAGGTCTTCATTATGCCTTCTTTCGATATTGTTTCTGAATTAGAACTTTTTGAAGTGAATCATGCGGTTCAAAACACACAAAAAGAAATCGGTACTCGTTTCGATTTTCGTGGTCAGGATGTTTCTATCGACCTCAATGAAAAAAACAAAGAGATTAAAATCTCCACTGAAAGTGATTTCCAATGTGAGCAAGTGTATACCATGCTCGAAAATCACTTCTATAAGCGTAAAGTCGACATTCAGGCGCTTGACCCACAAAAAATGACCGCATCAGGTAAAAATGTGATTCAAGTGATCAAACTTAAAGATGGTCTTGACTCAGATACCGCAAAAAAAATTAACAAAGCCATTAAAGACAGTGGCATTAAAGTGCAATCTTCTATTCAGGGTGACAAAATTCGTGTGACCGACAAGAAACGCGACACATTGCAACAAGTAATGGCGTTCTTGAAAGAGCAACAATTTGGTCTGCCACTGCAATTTAACAACTTTAAAGATTAATTTGGGGATGTCATGACACCAACCAATCGCTTAAACAAACTGGTCAAAGCAACATCAAAATTGCCGAAAGGCATTCAAAGCCGCCTTTTGAGTCAAGCCTTTGGTCGTGTCGTGCCGATGGTGGGCACTGCGAAAATTCGCTATCAAGAAGTAACCCCATCGCAAGTGGTGGTCAGTCTTGCCAATCATAAAGCCATGCAAAACCATATTGGACAGGTACATGCCTGTGCTATGGCGCTGTTGGCTGAAACTGCCACAGGTTTTGTAACTGCCATGAATGTGCCTGATAGTGCCATTATGCTGATTAAAAGCCTGAAAGTGGACTTTAAACGTCCAACTCAAGGTGCAATGACAGCCATTGCCACACTCAGCCCAGAACAGCAACAACTCATGCACAGCACCGACAAAGGCGAAACACTGGTCAATGTCAGTGTGATTGATGAATCAGGCGAAGCCCCGATTCAGTGTGAAATGTTGTGGGCATGGGTGTCAAAATCACATTTAAAGCAGAAATAAGCCTAATACTTGTTTCTTCTCCAATAAAAAAATCCCAGCTACTGTGCTGGGATTTTTTCATTACGATGTTTGATTAGCTTGATAATTATGATGCTTGACTAGCCTGAGCTTCTAAAAACTTCTGTTTGGCTTCTTCAGGAATCTGACGTTTTGAGCCTTTGACATCAACCGCAACAAAGGTAAATACCCCTTCGGTAACACGCACAGCTTCACGTGAATCATCATGGCTGTCCCACACTTCAATTTGCATTTGAATTGAAGTATTGCCCACTTTCAAAATTTTGGTGTAGCAACTGATCACATCGCCCACTTTTACAGGCACCAAAAAAGTCATTTGGTTAATGGAAATCGTGGCACAACGTCCTTTACTAAAACGCTCGGCATGAATCGCACCAGCCAAATCCATCTGTGAAACGATCCAGCCTCCAAAGACATCTCCACTCCAGTTGGTATCTGCTGGCATGGCAATTGTTTGTAGGGAAAGCACTCCCTCTGGTTTTGCATGAGAATCTGACACGTTCACTCCGGACATTTGCAATAAATTAGCACCAACAGTGCATTAAGACTGAGCGTTGAGTTGCTGATCCAACCACTGTTGTAATTCAGTCGCTCGTAGCGCGCCGCTTATTCTAGCAATTTCATTGCTTTTATTCATCAATACCAGTGTTGGAATACTGCGCACATGAAACGCGCTGCTTAAACGTGAATTGGCCTCGGTATCAATTTTGGCAAACACCACCTGCGGATTTTGCTTGGCAACTGTTGCAAAATGTGGTGCCATCATTTTGCAAGGGCCACACCAGTCCGCCCAAAGATCAATCAGAATAGGTAAATCGCTATTTTGGATAAAATTACTGAAATTTTGCTCATTCAATTCAATGGGTGCAAGCGGAATCAGCGCTTGATGACACTGCCCACATGCAGGATTGGCAGATAATTTATCTTCAGGTACACGGTTTTTTGCACCACATCCAGGGCATACAATAATCATTTACTGAACTCCAAACAGTTGCTGTAAAAACTCTAATTGGGTCTGAATGGCTTTTTTAAACCATTCACCATGATAAATATCAAAATGTTGCATATCCCACTCTTCATATTGCACATAAGGCGCAATATTGGTGGCCGTTTCACGGCTCGATTCAATTGGAATCAGGCTGTCACGCTGTGCAGCAATAAATAACACAGGGATGTTGATTTGCCGCACTTCTTGAATGGGGCGATAACGAATCAAATTAAAAAACACCCGTGCAGGAATTTCCCCACTCCAGTAATGGTCGGGGTTCACAATTGACATATAACCTGCATAACTGTCTGCAGTCGGTAAAAAACATAGTTCTTTTTGCGCCACCACTGCAAGCGTTTTGGGTGACATCCCCACCTTTGCTCCCATATAGTCCTGACTGGAAATTTTTAGGGCTTTCGGAAGTTGCTGCAAGGGATACAATTTGGCACTTTCCGCACCATCTACAAAAGGCACTTGTACCATGACCGCGGCAATATTGTGTAAGCGTGAGGCCAAACTCAGCACATATCCGCCACTCAGTGAAGTTCCCCACAGAATCATACGTTTGGCATCAATCGACTTACGTTCCGCAATATGTGAAATCATGCTGCGCCAGTCATCTAACTGCGCCTCTATGGATACCAACTCACGTGGACGCCCCGTACTCCCGCCCCAATAGCGATAATCGAATAGCACCACGGCATAGCCTGCCTGAGCAAAATATTGTGCGTATTGCACCAATTTAAAATGACGCAAGGCCGCCAGACCATGCGCCATCAGAATTACCGCGGGTTTTTCTATAGATTTAGGGCGATAAAAGTCTGCAGCAATCACCTCGTGATCACTTTTGACATATAAAGGCTCGACCGTATAGGAATGCATAAGCGCTCCATTGCGTTATTTTATCGTTATCGTCGTTATAAATATTTCAGAACATTCTGCTCTTGAATCTGCTTAATGCTATCATAAAGCATATTGTCATGAATAAAATGATGGAGTATTCCCATGTCTGAACAAGTCGGTTTTGCGGGTCAAATTGGTCCTGAGCATGTAACTCAGGTACTTGAGAAAGGCTTTAAGTCAATTATTAATAACCGCCCAGATATGGAAGGTGGTGCCGAGCAACCAACCAGTGCGCAAATTGAAGAAGCTGCACGTGCAGCAGGCTTAGATTATGTCTTTCAACCTGTGGTGTCTGGTCAAATTACTGAAGTCGATGTGCGTACTTTTGCCAATCACTATAACGAATTGCCAAAACCTATCCTGATGTTCTGTCGTACTGGAAACCGCTCAAACAACTTATTTCAGTTAGCTAAACAAATGGATTTGTTGGATGACTAAACACATCCTCAAACATGTGTTTTGCTGTATTCTGATCTGCAGCAGTATCTCGTTGAGTTACGTAAACAATACACAGATGCTAACAAATAAAGTCAGCGTTGCAGGTCAGATGAATACTGCTAAATTTTCACAGTTGATGCGACAAGGTTTTAAATTGGTGATTGTGAACCGTCCTGATCAAGAGATAGGCAATGTGGTCAAGGTCAGCGAATTACGCAATATTGCTGAAAATCCCAGATTAGTGTGATTTATCAACCTGTCAACAGCGGTAAAATTTCTCAAACAGATATTCTTGAATTTGCCAAATATTATAATGAGCTTCCAAAACCCATTCTGATGATTTGTCGTAGTGGCTCTCGTTCTAGTGCGTTATTTCATCAGGCAAAATTTCAAGGTTTGTTGCATGAATAAAGTTTTATTGGTGGTGATATGTGTCTTGGCTCTGAGTGCTTGTAGTTCTATGCAAGTGCGCCCGACGGTGGGTGTGAGTGTGGGGACTTCTATTTAAATCTCTCAATAAAAAACAGCGCCGAAGCGCTGTTTTTTTTAAATATAATTTCTATTGATAATCTACATAAATCGTGGATACTTTACCATCTGGTGAAGAAACAGAAACTTTCAACGTATCTCCTACCGCACATTCTTTTAGACGATAGCCATAGTAACTTTGATTACTATTTTTGAAAGTGCTTGGTGTCAAAAGATCAAAGACATTTGCGACAGGTGAACTTCCTGTTGCTAACTCTACAGTACAAGATAAATTATTGGCTTTTGTATTATCCTCAGGAGTAACACTTATTGTGGTACCTGTTGGCATAGGCACACTTTGAGCGCTATTTCCATACATATTAAAAGACAATAAACTTCCACTTGCCTTTACATTAGTAAAGGTTGGTGTATTTTCAGCAAATGCAAATAATAATTGCTGACGGATGACCGTATCTAAATTATCGTCACATGTGTCTGCGATATTCGGCTGTCTAATTGTAGATGGAGCACAGGTCGCTTTGTTTCCTAATACCGCACGATTATAAAGAAATTCACCAATACCATAATCTTTGTTATATTGATTATCCTCGTTATCGTCACGGAAAAAGCTACCAATATTACTAAGAAGTCGATCTACGCCTTTAGTATAAAGATTATCGCCATCTAAATCTGTAAAGGTTTTATCACCCTCAACATAAGCCAATACAGTCACACGATTATCTAAAGGACGAGGTTCTTGTGTTGTTAGAGTGACAGAACACTCTCCTTGAACTGTTGAGCAATTAGGTTGAACCTTCCCACCCTCCGAAACAAAGCTAATTACTGTACCATCTGGAACAGGGTTCCGTGTACGATCAACCATTCTCGCTGTAATAGTTGCAGTATCACCATCAATTACATTCTGTAATGAATTTTTAGATACCGATAAACTTAATCCATCTTGAGTTACTCGCCCAATGGATACAGATACATTTTTAGATACAGTCGAAACATTTTTGTCTGAAACTAAAGTTGCTCTTATCTCCACAGGTCCAGGTTTATCTCCAGGATAAAGATTCACAATCACTTTACCATTCGAATCACTTTTTATAGTTTTGTTATTTTGATTACCAAATGATACGAACGATAAATCTTCTGGTGCTTGTACTTTCTCAATCAAAACATCTTGATCTGCTACAGGTACACCATTTGCATACAAAGTAAATTCAATTTGACCAGATGATGCTGAACCACTTTTTCTAATCCCCAAATTAACTTGATTAGATGTATATACTAATGAGTTAGCTTCAAGTGCCTTAATATTGACATCAACTTCAACTTCTGGGATGTTTAAACCTTTTGCTGAAATTTTATGCGTCCCTGTACACAACTTTCCATCTATACCAATTGCTTTGTATGATGTCGTAACATTTCCTTGATTTGATGAAACAACTGTAGCTGGTTCAAATTTACCACAAGTTGCAGTGAACTCAACGTTGACATTATTTTGATTAACTTTCGTCTTTGCATCTTGCGTTTTTAATGTGATATTTGTTGAACCACCAGACTCTAATTGAGTACTAGCTGCCATCAAATCGACTAAAATAATATTGGTTGCTTGAAGTGAGAAATTAAGTGCTTGTGATGACGCTTGGGCACCATCAAAATCTGCAACTGCAGAAATTTGATAGGCACCATTAGTATTTAAATTTTCAGGTTTAACAGAAATACTCGCTTCACCACTAGTATTGGTTAAAACAGCACCATTGGAACTACCTAAAACAACACCACCAGTCACTGTAAATGTAACCAATGCACCACTAATTCCTTTACCTGACTGATCTGTTACTTTGACTTTAGCGATCACACCCTCTGCTGCGATTGCTTGAGTTAAGCTACCATTGCGATCAATCAACTCAATAGAACTAATATTAACAGATTTTACTTCTTCACCTGTACTAGGATTCAGAGCATTACCTGTAGTAGAACCTTTCGTATTATAATAACCATCACTTCCACCGCCACCACAGCTAGCCAATAAAACTGCTAAAGCCACAGCCGAAAATTTCAAACTAATTTCTTTCTTTTTCATTGAGTTAATCCCCAAATCCCTCTAAAACTATGAGTTGATCAAACATATAATTAATATTGTCAGATATGTAACCACAGTTACTGCTTTATGTAAATAAAAGCATGATAAATGTTTTGCTCGTGTTAGCCTGAATTTATTTATTACCTGAAGTAGCTCACAAATGTACGACCTCATTATTATTGGTGCAGGCACCGCAGGCATTAGCGCCTATAAAGAAGCGATTAAATACACCCAAAACCTAATCATCATCAATCACGGTCCATGGGACACCACCTGTGCCCGCGTTGGTTGTATGCCCAGCAAAGTTCTCATCTCTAGTGCCAATCGCATGCACGACATACAACATGCACAAGAAGTTGCACTCACGGTAGATGCAAAAATTGATACATTCCAAATCATGACGCACGTACGCCAATTACGTGATCGTTTTACCCGTGCCACACAAAAAGATGTAGATCGTTGGGAAGCATCCCATAAAGTTTCGGGCTTTGCGACTTTTATAGATGCCCATACAATTCAAGTGAATGGACAGCAATATCGGGCAAAAGCTTTTATTATTGCAGTCGGTTCTACTCCTGCTTATGAGCAAGCATGGAAAGAAAAATTAGGCGAACGCTTAATCACATCAGATCAAATCTTTGAATTAGAGAACTTACCCCAATCTTTGGCCGTCATTGGCAGTGGTGTAATTGCAATCGAATTGGCTCAAGCTATGCAACGCTTAGGGGTAGATACCACTATTTTTGCCCGTAGTCGTAAAGTTGGTTCACTCCGCAGCCCAGAACTACAAACCATTGCACAAGATACACTCAGTCGAGAATTGAATATCAAATTTGAAACCTTGCCTACACAACTACAAAAAACAGAACAAGGCGTGAAAATTGAATATCAAGAAAATGGACAAATACAAAGCTTAACTGCCGATTATGTATTGGTTGCTACGGGTAGACGCAGCTATTTAGATCAGCTTCATCTTGAAAATATTGATACAAGTTTCAACAACATCAAACAACTCCCAATTGATCCTCATACCAAACAACTCGGACAGCATGCTATTTTTATTGTGGGTGATGCACACACGAATACTCCCATTCAACATGAAGCAGCACATGAAGGGCGTGCAGCCGTGCATAATTGTTTAAGCTTTCCAAACATTGAAAATATAAAAACATTAACACCCATGGGCATTGTGTTTAGCTCACCTGAAATGGCATCTGTAGGACAAAACTATAAACAACTGAAAGAGCAAAATATTGCATTTACGACAGGCTTTGTTTCTTATGAAAAACAAGGTCGCGCTTTGGTGCTGGGAAAAAATAAAGGTGCGATTGAAGTTTATATTAATAATAAAAGTCAAAAGTTATTAGGTGCTGAATTATTTGTGGATGCTGCTGAGCACATGGCGCACTTATTGGCTTGGATGATTGATGAAGAACTCACACTTGAGGATATTTTAGATAAACCGTTCTACCATCCAACACTAGAAGAGGGTTTAAGAACAGCACTTAAACATGCACGTCGACAACTACGTGAAATCTAATCAAATTTAGAAAGTATGCTTACTCTTTAAAACCATCCCCTGATGGTTTTATTTTGCCTTCACTTTTTATAGTTTTTAATATTTTCTTTTCTACATAAAAAAACACCCCCAACGTGAGTTGAGGGTGTTTAGAATAATGAGCTGGCGATGACTTACTCTCACATGGGTAACCCCACACTACCATCAGCGCGAAGAGGTTTCACTTCTGAGTTCGGGAAGGGATCAGGTGGTTCACTCTTGCTA